>JAPUEV010000272.1 GCA_027492415.1 Ignavibacteria bacterium | reverse complement strand
ATATAGCAGGACACAAAATTACCGGACAGAACAGCTTCATATTCGGTGAATGGTAGAACATGAAAAGGAAAGAAATAAATAACATAAATCAAATCACCACAAAAATGAAAAACAGAGCTAATTTCAGCATCTTGGTATTCTTAGCGATGTTACTGAGCACGCTATTTATACACAACATGGAATCTTTCGCTCAGCAGGAAGATCCCAACAATCCAAGGACCTGGAAGTACTTCAAGATCCTTGCAAGGGCGGAAGATGATAGTATCTTTATCATTGCCCAGGATGATATGGGTATAGATCCGAAACTGGAATCTTATACCGTAGTTGTAAACATCACAGATGCCAATACCCAGAACCAGTTCGTGGTATTAGGCGATGAATCTGACCCGTCTGCACAGAGATATGCATGGTCACAGCTTTCAAAAAGAGTTCAGGACGGTTTGATCAACTGGTCAAACACAAACAAGGAAAACCTGAACCAGAAGAAGCTTGATTACGCATCTGTGTTCTTAGATGTTATCCGTCAGATCAAGATCAAAGAATTTGTTGCTCCTCCCAAAAGGGAAAGAGTTATCAGGAATACAACGGCTTATATCAACCCGTACTTCACAGTATTCGGTTGGGAGCCCCTTGGAATCCCTGTAAAAAGATCCATTGGTTTCACATTCGGATTAGGAAGCAAATACTCCGGTCCTTTTGAAAGTGATGAAGTTGGAGCAGGTTTCAATATGCTTGGTGTTAACATTTCTTATGTAACAAGAATAAGAGAGCTTAACACACACGATCTTGGCTCAGATAGCACAGAGAATAAGCCATGGAAACAGTATAACGCAATATTTATGCCGCCAAGAGGTATTAAGCTTACCTATACAATTCCTTTAGGTAACTTCCTTGAAGTAGGTGTATACAGTGAAATTAAAGAAACCGGTGTTGATCCGGGGGGTGGACCGCCGCTTTATACCTTCATTAACCAGAAGGACGGTACAGTTATGCCGAACAACATAGTAACCGGTTCAAACCTGATCGCAGAATTCCGTTACCCGTTCAGAATGTTCGGGTCAACAAGAACCCAGGTATACGCAGCTTACTATATGAATGAAATGAACATCGGTTTATATACCCGTGAGTCAAGGCTTGTAGGTTCAGTATTCGATTTCAGAGTAAACGCAACATTAAAAAAGATCAGAAACTTCCAGCTTCTTGTTGAGATCATGGTTTCAAATATCGCTGAAGGATTTGCATTAAACTCATTCGCAGTAGGACCATCCATCAGGCTTTCTAAGCTTGATACAGGAAAATTCGGATTGCTCTCAGCATTCGTTAACTTCCGCTTCAAGCTGGGTGACTTCTTCGACGAAAGAGAAAAGAAATAAATTAGCTCTGTATTTAATTGAAATAGATATAACATAAAATAAACATTCTGCTGTTTGGAATATAGCAGCAGAATGTTTTTAAAATCTGAAAATTAATTAATACAGCAGTTAAAACGTAACACGGGGATAGATATAGAGGACTTGACAAACAATGATATTAAGCACAGCAATAAGCAGCAGGATCTTGATGAATTAACTTACATTATTTCACACGATCTCCAGGAGCCGCTGAGGATGATAACAAGCTACGTGCAGCTTCTGAACAAGAGATACGGCGACAAGCTTGATGATAACGCAAGAGACTATATAAAATACGCAGTTGACGGTTCTAACAGGCTGAAGCAAATGATGGATGATCTTTTAACATACTCTCGGATTGGCAGACCGGTTTTTAAACGGGAAAAAGTAGATACTCCGGAAATACTTGAAAGAGTTAAGAACCTTCTCGGAAAGAAGTATCCTGCATCAGCTGAAAGAATAAAGTTTGCTGCCGGAAGGCAGATAGAGTTAAACGCTGATAAGGAACTTGTAACAAAGCTTTTGTACCACCTGGCTGATAATTCGCTGAAGTTCAACAAAAAAAGCGAGCCTGAGCTCATATTTGGATACACTGAAGATGATGATTACTGGATAATAACAGTACAGGATAACGGGCCGGGAATTGACAAAGAGTACCATGGAAAGATTTTCGGAATATTCCAGAAGCTTCACAACCACGAGGAATACCCCGGGTCAGGAATGGGACTTGCGATCTGCGAAAAGATAGTTAACATGCATAACGGCAGGATTTGGCTGGATTCAGAGCTTGATAAAGGCACAACATTTCATGTTTCATTTAAAAAAGAAAATTAAAGCATAATTTGATAAAGATCTTATTAATAGAGGATAACCCGGGTGATGCCCGGCTCATAAAAGAATATCTCTCGGATCTGAAGAATATTGAACATACTCTTCAAATTGCTGACAGGCTGCAAAAAGGAATCGAAATTCTTGAAAATGAATTTATTGATGTAGTTTTGCTTGACCTTAAGCTGCCCGATAGTGAAGGATTAAACGGCGTTGAGCAGATATTCAATGTTTCACCTAATATCCCTATTATAATCTTAACAGGATTGAATGATGAAACTACTGCCATCAATGCTGTAAAAATGGGTGCACAGGATTATTTGGTAAAAGATAAGGTTGAAAGCGAGCTCCTGTTAAGATCGATAAGATACGCCATCGAAAGGAAAAGAGCCGAGGAAGACCACCAGAAGCTGCTTGAACAGCGCATCAGGGCTCTTTCAATAATCGAAGCGCAGGAAAACGAGCGCAGAAGGATATCAAGAGAGCTTCACGACGGCCTTGGACAGCTTCTAAGCGCTGCAAAGCTCAACTTTGGTATGATAGATTTTGTGAACAGCGCCAATAAAGAAAAAACTACGGATATCGTAAAACAGGTTGATACAATCATCAGCAAAGCAATTGTAGAAGCCAGAAGGATAGCACATGACCTGAGACCTACAACTTTGGATGATTTCGGGCTGATACCGGCATTTAGGATACTTTGCCAGGAATTTTCAAAGATAACAGGTGTGAAAGTTAAATTCCAGGTCTCCCCTACTTTAGAGCGTATCGATCCAAAAATTGAAATTGCTATTTACAGGATTATACAGGAATCTTTTAACAATATCAGCAAATACGCTGAAGCTACCGATGTATCACTTGATCTTTACAGGAGCGATACACAGGTATTTGTAAGAGTTAAAGATAACGGTAAAGGTTTTGATACCGATAATATTATAAAAACCAAAAAAGCAGGCGGTGGTTTCGGTCTGCTTAACATGAAAGAACGCGCTGAGCTTGTTGGCGGAAAAGTTGAGATAATATCCAGCCCCGGCAACGGAACAGAGCTTCTGCTTGAAATAAATTTAGAATTCTTTAGTAATAATAACCATCACTAAGTAAAGAAGATTGCAATGAAAACCACTAAAATTTTAATAGTCGATGATCACGAAGTTGTAAGGGACGGTTTAAAGAATATTCTTACCAGCCTTGATAACATTTCCATAGCCGGTGAAGCAGGAAATGGCGAAGATGCTGTTAAGATGTATTCTACATTAAAACCGGACCTCGTAATTATGGATATTTCGATGCCGGGAATGAATGGAATTGAAGCCACAAGGGTAATTAAGGAAAAAGATCCTGATGCAAGGATACTTATTCTTACCATGCACGATAACCAGGAATATTTGAACCAGATCATCCGTTCAGGTGCAAAAGGCTTTATCTTAAAGAACACAGATAAAGAAGAGCTGCTTGATGCAGTAAGAACAGTAGCCTCAGGCGATAACTTCTTCAGCAAGGATATTTCAAAGCTTATCATTGATAACTATATCAGGACAGCCAAGGAAACCGAGAAAAGTGATGCATACAAAGAAGTTCCTCTGACAAAAAGAGAGATCGAAATCCTGAAACTGATAGCTTCAGGGTACTCTAACCAGGAAATTGCGAACATACTTTATATCAGCTACAATACCGTTGATACTCACAGAAAGAATATCATGCATAAGCTTTCAATTAAGAACACTGCCGGTCTTGTAAGGTATGCTATCGAAAAAGGTTTAATATCATTAAATTAAAAGTAGAATAATTTTATACAGAAAGGGCAAATACAATGAATGCTCAGGTACCTATAGTAAGAGTTTTAATAGCAGATAATAACCCGGATTTCCTCAGCGCACTGGCTCAATACGTCAGGTCAATACCCGGGGTTGAGCTTGTTGGCGAAGCTGTTGACGGCGAGGATGCAATAAAAAAAGCCGAAGCTACATACCCGGATCTAATAATCCTTGATATCATAATGCCGAAGAAATCGGGAATTGAAGCTTTAAGCGCGATAAAAGATAAATTCCCTGATGTAACCGTTGTAATGATCTCAATCAACGAGGGTCAGTCATACAGAAAGCTTGCTGAAGTTTACAGGGTTGATAAATATATCGGAAAGAATTCTGATGATATTCACAAGGAATTACTCGAGATAATACAGTTAACTCAGCAAAAACTTGCTGCAAGGAATAACTAAATTTTCGCAAAGGATCTCTAAAAATAAAAATGGATAATAAAACTGTAAAAATTCTGCTTTGTGATGATAATGATAATTTCAGACAGTTATTAACACAATATATTAAAGCAATGCCGGGAGTTGAAGTGGTTGGCGAAGCAATTGACGGAGTTGATGTTATTGATAAAACTGAATTACTTGATCCTGACCTTGTGCTAATGGATCTGAGCATGCCAAACCAGTCCGGGCTTGATGCTACAAAAACAATTAAAGAAAGATGGCCGGATAAATCCGTAATAATCCTGACATTATACGAAGACAGTGTGTATAAAGAGCTTGCTGATGAGTTTAATGCTGATGGGTTTATAGCAAAAAGCTCCATAAAAGCTCAGTTACCGCTTGTTATTGAAGAAAAAGTCCGTAATTCTGCTTTAAAATAACAGTAAAATTAAATTTGATAAGAA
The DNA here is from genome assembly GCA_027492415.1 of Ignavibacteria bacterium. Taxonomy (GTDB): domain Bacteria; phylum Bacteroidota; class Ignavibacteria; order Tepidaquicellales; family OLB5; genus OLB5. The sequence continues at coordinate 3,316 of JAPUEV010000272.1, read as the reverse complement.
AGCCGATTTCTGTAGAAAAATAGAAATCGGTTTTTTATTTTACAGTAAATCAGGATATTAAATGTTTCATAAAACTACAGGAGAAAACACATGAGAAATTTTTTGCAGCATCCCACGGATTTTGGCGCACCACCGCCGCCGCCGCCACCAAGTATGTCAACACCGCCTCCTCCCCCGCCTTCTTCAGGAGGAATGAATATGAACGCAGGCGGCAGTGCAGGCACTAATGCAATTATTGCGCTGGTTGCAGGTATATTATCATATATATTCTGCCCCTTCATCCTGGGTATAGTTGCCTGGATAATGGGTAAAGGCGAGCTTGGCAAGATAGACCGCGGAGAATCTTCAGAGGCAGGCAGGACATTCGCGAAAATAGGTATGTGGCTTGGAATTATTAACGTAGTTCTTTCCATTTTGTTCGGTCTTGTTTACATACTTATTATTGTTCTCGCTATAGCTACAAGCAAATAATCTTTTTATAAATTTCATAATTCAGGCAGTTTTTTAAACAACTGCCTGAATTTTTATATGTAATGACCTCATGATATTAAAAATAAAGAAAATAAATGAAACCCTTGATAACCCATTGCCTGTTTATACTACAGAACATGCTTCCGGCCTTGATGTAACATCATCATCCGTGAATGATATTATTATTGAGCCGCAAACGACACAATTAATACCAACAAACCTGATAATCGAAGTCCCCATTGGCTATGAGGCGCAGATAAGACCAAGAAGCGGCCTCGCTTTAAAACACAGCATCGGTATTATTAATTCACCAGGTACCATTGATGCAGATTACCGCGGCGAGATGAAAATACTGCTCACAAACTTTGGTAAAGAGCCATTCACAGTTAAATTTGGTGAAAGAATAGCGCAAATGGTCATCTGTAAGGTTGAGCATGTTAAGATTGAAGTATCATCAGAATTAAGCGATACAGCCAGAAGCTCAGGCGGATTTGGACATACAGGAAAATAAAATATCATAATTGAGCGAATCAACCACAAATACTAATAAAACGTATGAAATAATTATTTCAGTTGCAGCGCTTGCTCTTTTTGGCGTGCTGTTCACAGTAACTGAGCTGTTCCATACTCCTTTTATAGTATTCGGCGTTATTCTATTCGTACTTATCCCCTTCCGCAAAAGCAAGCTTATAAAGATCATTATATCGCTCTCATCTATTATTTTCGCTTTATGGTTCCTGCACTCTATTTCAAACCTGCTGGCGCCATTTATTGTAGCTTTGGTAATATCATACGCTTTAAACCCGCTTGTAGAAAAAATGACCCGCGGAAAGATAACAAGAACAATTGCCAGCGCAATTATTCTCGTTGCCTTTTTGCTTATCAGCGCGCTTGCTATACTTTTACTGGCTCCGCCAATAGCAGCACAGTTTGCCGAGCTTATCAAATCACTGCCGGGGGCATTGCGTGACCTGCAGACATGGATAAATACAGGGCTGATACCAAAGCTTAACTCTCTTGGCATACCAACCAATGATATACAGGCAAAGCTCTCCCAGGAGCTTCCTGCGAAGCTTGAGAACCTCTTAAATACACTGCTCAGCGGACTCTCAGGTTTATTTGTCGGCCTGTCAGTAATATTAACCCAGGTTGTAAATCTTATACTTATTCCGTTTTTAACATTCTATATTCTTAAGGATTTTGATAATCTTAAAAACCTGATAAAAGATCTTTTCCCTAAAAAAAGCAGGGCTAAGGCAACTGAATATTACCAGAAAATTGATGATCTGCTTGGAAGCTTTATAAGGGGACAGTTAATTGTATCTGTAATTCACGGAATAATTGTATATATATTCCTTTCAATACTGGGGGTAAAATTCGCGATATTCCTTGGTGCATTGGGCATAGTGCTGAATATAATTCCGTATTTTGGATTGCTTGTTGAAATAACACTTGCCGTAATAGTATCGTTATTCAGCGGTGACCCGGGTGTACAGGTTCCGTTGGTAATAATTATATACCTCGCGCAAAACCTGCTTGAAACATCCGTACTTATCCCAAGGATAGTAGGGAACAGGATTGGACTGCACCCTGCCCTGCTGATACTTTCATTATTCGTATTTTCGTATTTCTTCGGGTTCATAGGGATGTTAATTGCACTGCCTTCAATGTCAATAATACTGATGTTCTTCAGGGAGTGGCTTGCTTCCCGTGAAGAAAAAGCTGCTTAAATTGATTTTACTTCTTAATTTATAACCCCTGCAATACTTTCATCGCTGCCTGGTTCATGTTCTGGTACAAATAGCCTTTAGGCTCTGTTTCAGCCTTACGTTTTAATTCATCTTTTGCTGATTGCGGATTTAACCTGATATTATTTTCAAATTCAGGTTTATTGAATATTGCTGAGTATGGCCTGATAACTTTATATTCATACTTATTTATCACTTCAGCGAATTTAGGAATATCTTTTACAAAGAGCATTGATTTATCATCCCAGAATACCAGCTTCCATTTTTTGCTGTTGCTCATATAATTTGTAATTATACCCTTCAGGTCATTTGGCCGCCTGATAAGATCGGGGTCAAGATATATTACATAGTCTACTCCCCTGTCATCCAGTCTCTTCTCAAATCCCGGCTGCATCATCATAATAGAATTGTATTCATTGAAAATCTCATCATTCAGGTTACGGCTGTCTATAAAATTCTTCTCTCCCGGGAAGTTCCACACAAGGTAACCGCCTGTACCGAAATGATTATAAGGTGTACCTGATATTTTATTTTCCTTCATAAAATCAAACAGCTGAACCGGCATAAAATCACCGTTTATTCCCCAGCCGGATATCCTGTAATATTTTATCTTATCATAAATTTCATTTCCCGGTATTTGTGCAGTAATATAAATGATAAATATTCCAAGTACTGCTTTAAGGGCATTGCTGTTCAAAATATTAGTGAACTGAATGCTTTTAATATTAGTGAGGATATAGTTAAGGCTGATTATGATAAAGAAAGCCATAATTATCTCATAATCCACCGTAAACCTGATAGCCCTGGCTGAATAGACCGCAAATGCTATGAACATCAGCGCAAAGTACAGGTCCTTTTTCTTAAAAGCATAGTATAATACAAGTATTCCCGAAAATATAAATATTTTATACAGCGTTACAATGAAACCAAGATCAATTTTTGATGAAAATGGATTCTGCCACTCGTTTACTGTTTCCAGCAATTTCATTTTAGTGTGGCTGTAAGCATAAATATATGTGCTTATACCGTGCGGATTTACCAGAAGCATTAACGCAGAAACAATTGAAATGATCCAGAGATTTCTGAGCTCTTCTTTT
>JAPUEV010000271.1 GCA_027492415.1 Ignavibacteria bacterium | reverse complement strand
GATCTCCACACAACCGGCTTAACCGGCATGCCAAGATCGCTGAAGATGTTTTCATAAAAGCTTTCTTCACCAATAATCAGCTTATGCATTTTCTGAAGGAATAATCCGGATTCAGCGCCCTGAATTATCCTGTGATCATAAGTGCTGGTAATGTTCATAACCTTGCTTATACCAAGCTTTGTAATGATATCTTTTGTTACTGCCTGGTATTCCGCCGGGTAATCAAGGGCACCCGTAGCTATTATTGCGCCTTGTCCTACCATCAGCCTGGGCTGTGATGCAACTGTGCCAATGGTACCCGGGTTTGTAAGTGTTATAGTTGTTCCCTGGAAATCTGAAATATCTATCTTGCCTGTTCTTGAACGGTTTATGATATCATTATATGCATCATAGAACTGGCGGAAATTCATTTTATCCGAGTTTTTTATATTGGGTACTATCAGCGAGCGTGAACCGTCTTTCTTTTCAAGATCAACTGCTAGGCCAAGGTTAACTGAATTCTTTTTTATTAAATTCGGCTGGCCTTCTATAATTGTAAATGCATTATTCAATGCCGGTATAGAAGAAAGGGCTTTTACTATTGCCCAGCCAATTATATGTGTAAAAGAAATTTTTCCGCTGTTTGTCTTCTTAAGGTAATTGTTAATTATAAGCCTGTTCTCTTCAAGCACTTTTACAGGAATTGCACGGAAAGATGTAGCAATTGGTATTGTCAGGCTTGAAGTCATATTTTCAATAATACGCTCTCCAACACCTTTTATCTGAATTGCTTCTTCACCTGCCTGTGGCTGCGGAAGATTTACAGTTTTTTGAACAGGCGGTGCCTGGACTGTATAATTAACATAGGTTCCGGTTTCCTGCTTTACTGAACCATTGGTTGTATCAGTTTTAAGGGTAAATTTTCCGTTTGTTTCTATATTCAGATCTGCAAATAATTTTTGCCAGTCACTTCCAACTGAATTTGGATTATTTAAATAATTTTCAAGTAACTCCATGACAAACCATGAGTTTACGCCAAATTCGGCAAGTTTCTCGCGCTGCTCTTGTGATAATTCTTCTAATTTCATCTTAAAAATAATTTTGTAATTACAAATTTAATCAAAATTAATGCTAAGTTCACTTCTAAATTTTTAACCAAACTAACAGCAAAAAAATTACTTTTTTGCAGTAAAAATTACCATAAATTGAAAGTTACGTAAAGGGAGGAATGCTTTTTTCCGGCGCGGGGGTATTTATCAGTTTATCGGGATCTTAACATCTATAATTGTACCGTCTTTCTGGTTTCCCAGGATATTCATAATACCGCCTAGAATTATTACTCGTTCTTTCATACCCAATATTCCAAGTGATGTACTGTTCTCGATCTCTTTTTCAGTAATACCTCTTCCGTTATCGTTTACCCTCATCACCATCCAGCCGTTCTGTATAGAAAGATCAATTTTTATTTCTGTTGCACCGGAGTGTCTTGCTGCATTTGTTAATGTTTCCTGGAATATCCTGAAAACCGATATAGCTTTTTCAGGATTTAAAATAATTTCAGTTTCAGTGATATTACAGATACATTTAATTTTGGATCTCTTTTCAAATTCATCGGCGTGCCAGGCTATTGCTTCGGTCAGTCCAAGCTTATCAAGTATATCAGGCCTTAATTCGGTTGATATTTTTCTTACTTTATTAATGATAACATCAATGTAAGAGCTCATTTTTTGCAGCTCATCAGTAATATTGCTGTAATTATTCTGAGTTTTGTTTTCATGGTTTTTTATTGTGTGCTTATTCAGCATTGAAAGATCCATTTTTAAAACCGTTAAGTCCTGTCCAAGCTGGTCATGGATCTCCCGTGAGATATTAAGCCGTTCCTCTTCACGCACTTTTTGCTGGTAGCTTGAAAGTGCTCTTAGCCTTTTTGTAGTCTCCTCAAGCTTAGTCTCATAATTCTTTCTGACGGTAACATCGGTCAATATAGCCTCAATGGAAACTGGTTCATTCTTTTTATTTTTTACAACTACACTTCTCTGGTTCAGCCATATTCTGTTTCCGTTTTTATGAATTATCATGAATTCAAACGGTATCGGTAAAAGCGCAGTTTGTACCAGCTTAATGGAATAATCATACGGCTCTTTCCATTCAGGGTCAACAAGGCTTTTAAGTAATCCCGGGGTATTGTAATAATCATCCGGTGAGTATCCTGTCAGCTTAATAGATGAGCTGTTCACGTAATTATATTTTAAGGTTGCAATATTCTGGCTGAAGATCATATCCGGCGCATTTTCAGAAAGCCTGAAATATTTATCTTCTGCGTCCTTTAGCTTTTCCTCAACATCACGCCTGTACATCGCTGAATTAATAGCAGTGCTGAGATCCCTGTCATCAAGCGGTTTTGTTATATACCCGTAAGGATTTGTGCCTTTTGTCTTTTCAATTGTTGCTTCATCCTGGTGAGCGGTAATGTAAACAATGGGTATGCCAAACCTGTCGTTAATGATCTTGGCAGCTTCAATACCATCAAGTTCGCCTTTTAAAGTTATATCCATAAGGATAAGATCAGGTTTAATTGTTTCTGCCATTTTAACCGCATCTTCACCTTTTGATACACTGCCGCAGGATTCGTGACCTATTCTTTTTAATGTTGATTCAATATCCTTGGCGATGATCTTTTCATCTTCAACAACTAAAACTTTGGCTTTTTTAACAATTAAGTTCATGATTTTTTATTTTAATAACTTAAGAATATTTTTAAAATAAATTATTTAAGACTGATCCTTAAAGCTTATCCTTATCTCAGTTCCGTTGTTCACGTTCATTGATAGCTCGCCTTCAAGCTGTGCTGTCAGGGTGCTCACAAGCTCCATACCAAGAGAAGAAGTATTTTCAGGGTCAAAATTAACAGCCCCTATACCGTCATCAATTATTGAAAGAATATACCGGTTGCCCGTTTCTTTCTGGAATTTTACCGTTATGCTTCCTTCTCTGCCTTCCGGGAAAGCATGTTTTACCGAATTTGTGAATAATTCGTTGATTATTAATCCGCATGGCAGCGCAGTATCTATTCCAAAATACAGTTCTTCTGCATCAATTGTAAACCTAATATTCCGGTTGCCTGTATCATTAACAAACAGCAGGTAAGAACACAGTTCGTACAGGTAATCACTGAAATTTATCCGGCTCAGGTCTTTTGTCCTGTAAAGCTGCTGGTGGATAAGTGCCATTGATTTAATTCTCTGTTCGCTTAACCTGAAATATTCAACAGCCTCTTTGTCGGTTATTTTTTCCGCCTGCAGCCTCAATAAGCTTGAAACTATCTGTAAATTGTTCTTTACCCTGTGATGGATCTCCTTCAGCATCAGTTCTTTTTCTGCCAGTGACTGTACAAGCTCTTCATTTATTCGCTTAACATCAGTAATATCCTGTAATGTGCCCTGTATCCCCGTAAACACTCCTGATTCATCAAATACAGGTTCTCCCACTATCTTTACATATCTAACTTCTCCGTTTGGTCTTACTATCCTGTCTTCGTTTTCGTAATTGCTTTTCAGGGTAACCGCATTCATGATCTTATCAATGGTAGCAGTTCGGTCTTCTTCATGAATATGGCTCATTGCCTCGTCAAAATCAAAGCATTCCGGCTCTGTTTTTAAACCAAGAATTTTGTATAGCTCGCTTGAATTGTAAAGCTTTTCAGTTCTCAGGTCATATAGCCAGCTTCCAATATGCGCTATTCTTTGCGCCTCTTCAAGGTTCTTCTTTATCTGCTTAAGCTCTTCTTCTTTCTTCCTTCTTTCCTCAATTTCAATCTGTGCCCTGTTGTAAAGCTCTGCGTTGGCTGCTGCTACCGATAAATTCACCGAAATAGATTCAAGAATTTTCAGGTCATATTCTGAATATGCATTTTCTTTAAAGCTGAAAATGGATATCACGCCTATGACATTTCTTCCAAGCTTCATGGGAATATATAAAGCTGACCTTGTAATAGGGGTATCATCATCCAGGCTTATAGCCGGGTCTTCTGTATGAAGTAAATTGCCTTTATCATCAATTAAAAATTTATCTTTTCTGTTCCTGATAATTTCATAGAAGTTATTTACCAGGACAGAATTTCCCGTAACAATTGCTTCAGCCTGTGTTCCTTTATAATCCGGTCCTATGTTTAATGGAGGGAATGTCGTGTGGTCATGCTTGGTATTTTCTACCCAGGCTGCCTTGCAGTAGATCTTTTGGTTTATCCTGTCATATTCAGATATTATCATGGAGTCACAGGGAATTACCTCCATCGCCTTACGGTAGAATATTCCATATATCTCGTCAAGGTCCAGTGTTCCCAAAAGCTCTCTGCCTGCACGGTATAACAAGGTTATCTCTTTATTCCTTAATGCAAGCTCTTCACGCGCTTTTTGTTTTTCTTCAATTTCTATCTTTGCATTCCTGTATAATGAGGCGTTGAATGTTGCGGCAGTTATTGGACCTGAAAGTGATTCCAATAGCTTAAGGTTTAATTCATTATATGCGCCTTTTTTATAGCTTAAAAGCTGGATAACGCCAATAATATTATTTTCGTGAAGCATTGGCACAACAAGCGCTGAGTTATATATAGTAGTATTTGTCTTATCTATCCTGTCATTTGTGTACATGAACTTTGTAACGGATTTCTTGTGATACTCCCGATAATCATTGATCAAAAGTGATTTCCCTGACCTTATTACCTCACTCTGTATGCCATGTCCTTCAGGTGCAAGCGGTATCGCGGGAAAAATGTTAATATCAGGCTTTACATTATCTGCCCAAACAGAAAGAAGGCGTATCATATTATCTTTTGGATTGTAAGATGAAATTATCATGGAGTCACACAGGATATTGGTTGAAATGATCCTGTATGTTCTGTCGTATATGCTTTCTATATCAAGTGAACCGCTAAGTATAAGCTGTGAATCATATAATATTTGCAGCTCTTCTTTCTTGGCGTTTAACGCCTCTTCGGCGGTATGTTTTTCCTTTAACTCACTTTCTGCCTTACGGTAAAGCCATGCATTTGCAGTTGCCGCTGAGATCTGACCGGAAAGAGCCTCCAGGATCTGAAGATGAACTTTAGTGAATTTGTTATTTTCGTAACTTAGCACCTGTATTACACCTATTACTTTATCCCTTAAGATCATCGGTACAATTAATGCTGATTTATTTATTTTATCGGTTTTATCAAGCTTATCTTTAACAACGCTGCTATTGAATATATATTTAACAGAATTATTTTTCTTTGCATATATATCAAAATCTTTAACAATCATGGATTTTTGCGAAATTATAACTTTGCTCTGAAGTCCTTTACCCGCTCTATCCAGCTTTAATTCATTAAAGCCTGAAAGGTCCAGCTTTTTATTTTTTATCCAGGCTGCAATGCAGTTTATTGTTTTATTCTCAGAATCATATGAAGAAATAAGCATAGAGTCACATGGAATTATCTTTGAAATGATCCTGTGGATCTTTGCATAAATTTTGTTTGGGTCCAGAGTAGAAGAAATATCTTTGTGTGCCTCATACAATAACCTGATTTCCTTATTCATGTATTTCAGGTTCTGCTGTGACTTTAAAAAATCAGTTACATCGCTTGCAAGTATCAATACGGCTTTTTTACCGTTATATTTTACAGAAGTTCGGGTAATTTCAACATCAATTTGCTCACCGTTCTTTTTTGTGTGCTTCCATATTCCTGCATTATATGATCTGTTCTGGTTATTTTTCCTGATAACCCTGCTTCTGAACTCGTTATATTTTTTTAGCTCTTCTTTCGGCCTGATATCAGTAATTTTCATTTTTAAAAACTCATTTTTACTATAGCCATAGTGTCCTATTGCAGCGTTGTTTACCGATAAAAAATTCAAAGTCTCAAAATCAAATATCCACATAGGCTGCGGATTTTTATAGAACAATAATTTATATTGCTCCTCACTTTGTTTTAACTTGCTCCTGTATTCATTTATATCTGTATTATCGAGTAAATCACCTATTATATACTCATTTCCGTTAAGTGATATTTTCACTGAAGATACTATTACATTTTTTATTTTACCTTTCAGGGTTCTGATATTAAAATTATTAAACCGGGACCTTATAGGATTAAAATTTGAAAGGATCTTTTTCCGTTCTTTAATATCCGCCCAAAAACCCAGCTCTACGGGTGTTTTGCCGATAACATCTTTCTTCCTGCATTCAAAAAGCTTGATAAAAGCATTATTTACTTCAGCATATTTATATGTTGAAGGAATTATTAATGCTTTTGCCATTTGGCTGGAATAAAACAGTTTAAATAAAGCAGGGTGTGTTCTTATTAATTCTTTAAGTGAGCTTTGGGAAGGTGATTTTTTTTTAGTATTTAATCTTTTTTGCATTAAAGATCTGAGCAATTAATTTTGTGCGCTTTGATTGAAGCTCTGCTCTGTTAACTAATTCTATTAGTGGAAATGGATGAAAAAGTCAGCTATGTTTGTGTAAATATAGCTATTTGTGGCCAGTTATAATATAATCAAAATGACTACAAACTAACCGCTTTATTTTATTGATAGTTAAGAGTTTAATAGTTAATTTGCAGCATGGAAAAAATAATTTTAGGCGCCGATCACAGGGGATTTAACTTAAAGGAAAAACTTAAAGTTATACTCTCAAAAGATTTTTCTGTTATTGATGTTGGAACTGATTCAGAAATATCTGTTGATTATCCGGATACAGCTGAAGCTGTTTCAAAAGAAATACTAAACGGTAATGCAAAAAAAGGAATTTTAATTTGCGGAAGCGGGGTAGGGGCTTGTGTAGCTGCCAATAAATTCCGGGGCATCAGGGCGGCAATTTGTCATGATGCCTTTTCCGCGCACCAGGGTGTCGAAGATGATGATATGAACATACTATGTCTTGGCGGTGGAATAGTAGGGGAATCGCTTGCCGTAGAAATTATTTATTCATTTCTAAAAGCTGAATTCAAACCCGAAGAAAGATATATCCGGAGGCTTGAAAAAGTTAAGAAGATAGAAGACGATCAGAGAAATTAATTTTTTTTCAGTAATTGAACCCGCATTTTCTATCCATCGCGCGTTCCAGTATCTCAAGGTAAGTCCTTTTTGATATTTCTATTGCGCCGAACTTCTCAAAATGCGGAGTTATCATCTGTATATCCATAAGAATGTACTTGTTTGCTTTCAGGATTTCATATAGCTTAACCACACATACCTTTGATGCATTGTTCTCTTTGTAAAACATAGATTCCCCGAAAAATGCTCCTTTATACGCAACGCCGTAAAGACCTCCTGCAAGCTTATTATCTTTCCAGGCTTCAATTGAATGAGCAAAACCTTTATGATACAGCTCAGTATACGCATTCATTATCAGGCTGTTTATCCATGTGCTCTCCCGCTGCGCACACTCATAAATAACTTTCTCAAATGCCGTATCTATCCTTACTTCAAATTCATTTTTATTTATCACCTGCTTTAATGAACGTGAAATATTTATACTGCTTGATTGAAGCTCAACCGGCATTATAGCGCGTGGTGATGCTTCGAACCACGCTATAGAACCCGTTTCCTCGCCCATCGGGAATATACCCATAGCATAGCCGTTTAACACCTGGTGCCATGTTAAATTGCTGTATTTATATGACGCTTCTTTCAAATTGTTATAATTATTGCTGATTTTAAAATTAATATTTTCCGGTAAAAAAAATAAGGCAGATTTAACTCTGCCTGTATTATAAACATTTCATCAAATTCACAGAACTTCATTATGGGAATCCCTGCCATCCTTAAGCATTTACTTCAATTGATGTTCTCAGCGCAATTTCTTCAAGTATTGCCTGTGCTTTGATACATTTGCTAAGCTCGCCTGAAAGTACAACTGCTCTTCCTTTGTTATGCGCCTCTACTGTAATTGATTCAGCTTTATCATACCCATAACCGGTAGCTTTAATAAGCTGGTTTATCACCTCATCAAACTCATGGTGTGAATCATTGAACAGAATAAGAGTAAAGCCCTCTGTTGTGGTATCTATATCGGTCGGAGATGTAATTTCTTCTGTTTGCTGCATGTAATTATTATTAATCCGTTTTATATAAGACTTCAAAAGTCTTATAATTCTTCATAAAACTATTTAAGCTCAATATTTTTAAAAAGTGACAATATATTAACAGACTTTTGAAGTCTATTATTTAAGTACTTTTATTCCGCAATCACTATGAATTCCACTCTTCATTTTCGTAATCATATGATGACCTAGAGCCTTTTTGAGATGGTTTA
>JAPUEV010000270.1 GCA_027492415.1 Ignavibacteria bacterium | reverse complement strand
AGTTTAGAATCCGGAACATTCCAATAAGTATTGATAACGCCGCTGGAGTTCTCTCAAACGGCGTTATTTTATTACTCAATTTAAGTTAACTTTATCCCGTTTGCTTTCAGAATCCATGATACCTGTCCAACATGCATGGGCTCATGCCTTATTGCATGCATCAGTACGGTTTCCTTGGTTTTTGAGCCTCCGAAATTTGCTTCAATATTATTTTCAGACTGCATCTGTTCATCTGTCATTTTATTAAGTATCTCCATTGAACGTGTATGGACTTCCTCAAGCTTTTTCTTAACTTCTTCAGCCGAAGGCGGATTTTCTATCTTATCAGGCTCTGAACCGAATCCGAAATCATTCAGCCATTCTATTCCAAGACTCTCACCACCAATACCTTCTATTATAAGGAAATGTTCTGTCCATACCAAGTGCGCCAGAATCCAGAAAGCGCTGTTCATTTTAACTCCGTCCAGCTCATAGACCTTATGCAGGTCCAGCCCCTCAAGCTTTGAATTGTAATAATTCGAGAGGTTCCTCGCCATTTCATATGTTTTTATGAGAGCCTGTGTGCGTGTATTATTTTCCATTTAGTAAATTTATTTATTTGTTCAATAATAACTGAAATATTCCGGGTTAGCTTCTTTGATATTGCTTTTTTTAGCAGGTTAAATTTAAAGCTTTTTTAGTTCAAGCCTTACAACATTTTCAATATGAAAAGTATGCGGAAACATATCAACAGGCTGAATTTTGGTAATATCATAACTTTCCTTAAGCAAAGCCAGGTCCCTTGCCTGCGTACCCGGGTTGCAGGATACATATATTATCTTTTCCGGCATGTACTGCAGGATATACTCCGCCGCCTTTGGGTGTAAGCCGCTTCTTGGGGGATCAAGTACAAATGTATCAAATCTGGCTGCGTCCTGATTTTCCGGTTTTATCAACTCTTCAAGATAATCCTTCACATCTTTGGCTTCAAAGCTGCAGTTTGTAACACTGTTTAGACCTGCGTTAACATTTGCCATTTCAATTGATTCACTGCTCAGCTCAACACCGTGAACAGTTTCCGTCATACCGGATATATAAAGAGAAATCGCGCCGCATCCGCAGTACAGGTCAAGCACTTTTTCACCGGGCTTAAAATCTCCAAACTCAGCAACCTGTTCAAAAAGCTTTTCGCATTGTTTTGAATTAGTCTGAAAAAATGAATTTGGTGTTATCTTAAACCTATAATTACCTATCTTTTCTTCAATATAACCCTTACCGAATATCGTATTGAAATTATCAGCCAACGCAACTTGCGCTTTTGAAGTAGTCAAAGAATTCACAAATGTGGTTACTTCCGTTACCTCTTTCTGCAGCAAGTCTGAGTATTCACTTATCAGCTCTGGATTTTCATCATATGTGATCAGGTTAACCATCAGGTCATTATTTGCCACCGATCTACGTACTGTCAGAAATCTTAAATAACCGGAATGTGTCTTCGTAGAATATACAGTAGTATTCCTGCTTTTAAAAAAATCCCGGGTTAAGTTTAGTATCTTATTTGTAGCAAGTGACTGCAGGTAACATGCCCTGATATCAATTATCTTATCAATAAAACCCGGGATATGATAGCCAAGCGCAAAATCCTTATCAGCATTTTCATTATCCATATCCTCTTTTGTAAGCCAGCGTGAGTTTGAAAAAGAAAATTCAAGCTTATTCCTGTAATAATAAACATCCTCTGAACCAAGTACTTCAGGAATCTCTATTCCTTCAAATCCGCCTATTCTTTCAAAAGAATTTTTCACAATACTACGCTTCAGCTCTAACTGGTAATTGTAATCAATATTCTGCATCTTACAGCCATTGCAGGTGCCAAAATATTCGCACTCTGGTACTGTACGTTTTGGAGAGGGGGTAATGATCTCAATTAGCAGTGATTCGGCAAATTTCTTTTTCTTCTTTCTGATCTTTGCTTTCACTGTATCGCCGGGAACTGTGCCGGGTACAAAAACAACGAATTCATTATTAAATCTTCCTATGCCAACTCCTTCAGCACCTATATCTGCAATAGAAAGCTCAATTATATCATCTTTTTTCAGGTTATCCAATTTTTCAGTAGTAATTTTCTCAATATATGAAGTAATATTAACTTTAAATAATATTCTAATTTTATTATTATGTACAAATATAATTATAATCTCCGAGATAAATAAATTTGATAATTAGTGAAAAATAAAGCAATTTCTGATGCAAAGCGTGTTATACAGATAGAACGAAAAGCATTAAGCCTTCTTGAAAAACGACTCAACGGCAGTTTTGCTGAAGCAATAGATATAATATATAAATGCAAGGGCAGGGTAATTGTTACCGGGTTGGGTAAATCAGGTATTATTGCCCAGAAAATTGTTGCAACCCTGAATTCAACCGGTACTCCTTCAATTTTCCTTCACTCCGCTGATTCAATTCATGGTGATCTTGGCATCATACGCCGCGGTGATGTTGTGATATGTATCTCAAAATCAGGGGATACTTACGAGCTTATCCAGCTTCTAATGGCAATAAACCAGTTTGGTGTAAAAGTAATATCAATAGTTGGTGATGTTGACTCAAAATTAAAAGACCTCTCTGATGTCATCCTTGATGCTTCAGTTGACCAGGAAGCTTGTCCTTACAATCTTGCGCCAACAACTTCAACAACTGCAGCGCTTGTTATGGGTGATGCTCTTGCCATTGCACTTTTAAAGAAAAAGGAATTCACAAAGGAAGAATTTGCAATGCTTCACCCGGGCGGAATACTTGGCAGGAAGCTTCTCTTAAGGGTAAGTGACCTTATGGTAAGCTCACCGCAAATTCCCAAAGTAAAAGAAAACGCACTTTTCAAGGATGTTGTTTTCGAGATATCTTCCAAAAGACTTGGCTGTACCTGTGTTATTGATAAGACCGGCAAGCTAAAAGGTATTATTACCGATGGTGATATAAGGCGTACCCTGCAAAAGTATGAAAATGTTGCCGATATTACAGCCAGGGATATTATGAATACATCACCGAAGCTTATTAATGAAAATATGCTCGGCGAAACAGCTCTGGAGCTGATGGAAAAATATACCATCACACAGCTTATTATCACCGATAAGAAAAAAATGCCTACCGGTGTGGTACATATGCATGATCTAGTAAAAGCGGGTCTTGGCTGATCTGTTTTCTTATGCTTTAAATTAAATACCGGGTAATTATATTTGAATAAGATACTTTCAGTTTTTATCATTCTGCCGTTGTTATATATTTTTATGCATGGCTGCTCCACTGATAAAATTGAACCTCCAAAGATTGATATTAATGCTGCTGACAGCATCCCTTCACAGGAAAGCTTTAATACAACTGTAACATTTTCTGACTCAGGCAGGGTTAAGGCAATACTTACCGCCGGCAGAATAAGGATATTCTCAAAGTTCAATTATACGCTGATTGATAGCGGCGCGAAAGTTGATTTCTACAAGGATGGTGTTTACAGCTCTACGTTAACCGGCAAACGAGGAAAAATACTAGATGCTACAAAAGATGTTGAAGTTTATGAAAACGTTAAGCTTGTTTCCACAGATGGCTCGGTATTAACAACAAATAAATTATTGTGGGTGAATAAAACACAGAAAATAAAATCTGATGAGTTTGTGCATATTACAACCAAAACAGAAGATATCCAGGGCTACGGCTTTGAAGCTGACCAGAACCTGAAGAACTATGTTATCTATAAAGTAAGCGGCCAGGTGCAGAAATAATGTTAATAGCCGTAAAATATACAGCAGTAATTTTTACTATATTAATAGTAATGAACCTGAATGCACAGGATAAGATCACAATCAACCATGCAGATAGCCTTGTAGGTAAAACAGTTGATGGTGAACAGGTCCGAGAAGCTGTTGGAAATGTTTCCTTAACTCATAACAATGTTAATATTACCTGTAACCGCGTTATCCAGTATTTTAACCAGAATAAAGCTGATCTTTTCGGGAATGTAAGGGTAGTGCAGGATACGTTAACTATAACTGCCCCCCAGGGTACTTATTACGGCAATGAATCAAAAGTAGTCTGCCCTGCAGGCGCAACGTTAACAGACCCCAAAACATCACTTAAAGCCAATTACGGAGTGTATTTCTTCGGCCAGGATCTGGCAAACTTCCGCGGCAACGTCAGGATCACTGATAATAGCACTTATACAATTAATTCCGATGAGCTTGATTATTACAGGGGAGTGCAGAAATCATATGCGCGGGGTAATGTTGTGATAGTAAGTGACTCCTCAACCATATATTCAGATGCACTTGTATATGAAAAGCTTCTCGGTGTATCAACAGCCACAGGTAATGTAAAAATTATCAGTGATTCAACCATTATTACCTCAAAGAAAGCCACATATTACGAATTCGAAAAAAAATCAATAGCTGAGGAAAATGTCAAAATTGATTTCTTAAGTGAAAATGCTGTAGTGTACGGAAATTATGCCGAAAATTATGAGAAGACAAATTATTCTTTTGTAAAAGGCAAAGCAAGGCTTATCCAGATAGAATCAAAAGAGGGCGAAACTGATACAACTTTTATTAACAGTGATAAAATGGAATCCTTCCGCAACAAGCCTGAAAAATATATCGCAACCGATAGTGTTAAAACTATAAGGAATGACTTTCTCTCAGTTTCGCAGGCAGGTTATTACTTCAGAAATATTTCCGGCAAAGGGGGAACCATCACTCTCTCGCATGACCCGGTTGTATGGAAAGAGAACCTGCAGGTGACAGGTGATTCTATTTACGCATACTTCCGCGATGATATAGATGATATATTTATCAACCGGAGCGCGTTTGCGCTGCAGAGAAATGATACTAATATAAACAGGTATGACCAGATCTCCGGAATATTCATGCATATAAAATTCCTGGATAACGAAGTTAGCTATATACAGGTTGATACAAATGCTGCAAGCATTTATTTTGTCTATGATAGCCAGAGCCCTAACGGAGCAAACAGGTCTAACGGTGAAGTTATAAAATTATTCTTCAAAGAAAAAAAAGTTGAGAAGGTTTCCATTTTTGGCAAGCCAAAAGGAACATACTTCCCTGAAAACCTGGTGAATACAGATGAGCTTAAACTCCTTGGTTTCAGGCTTCGTACTGATAAACCGGTAAGACTTAACCCATAAAAAGTTATTTTCATTAAATTTGAGTTTTTTAAAAACTGCAAAATTAAGCATTTTTTGCAGTTTTTTTGTTAAGGCAAAATTTTTGAAATTTTGCCTATTTGACAATAAAAAATAAATTATTATATTAGTGCAGTTAGTATACCGTTTTAAAGTAAAGGTTTATATACGGAAGTATTAAGAGGGAAAGAAGCTTATAAAACCGTTAATTTTAACATACCGTCAGTTTGGTACAAAAAAGTCACCCCGTGTACTATTGCTAAATTATACAGAAAAGGGTATTTTTAATTGGGACAGTATCCCCAATTAAAAATTATTATATGAACACAATAGACCTGATAAACAAACTGGCAGTAAATCACAACATCACAACCGGCCGCGCTGAAATGATCGTAAGTATTCTGGTGGAACGCCTGGTTGAGAAGCTGAAAAAAGACGGCGAGATCATGATAAACAACTTTGGTACATTCAGTATCAGAAGAAAAGAACCGGATTCATCTTCATATATGAAGCTGAATGAACCGCTTCCGGTTGTTAAAAATCATGTGACCTTTTATCCTGACAGAATATTTCTTGAGAATATAAACTCTCAATAAAATTACCCAATTTAACCAAAGGGTTATGATAAAACAGGAAATAATAGAAAAGATCAGCAAGTACTTCAAACTCACAAGCTTTGAAGCCGAAAAGATATATGATGATATCTTTGCCGGCATTATACAGGGTGTAAAAGAAGATAACATTGCCGATATTACCAACCTCGGAGAGTTTATCATCAAATATAACAACAGTGATAATGATAATAAAAAAACTGTTGAGTTCCTTCCGACACTTTCACTTGAAGAAGAAATTAACCAGCGCTCATTTGAAGAACAGAGACAGTTTGAGCCTGCAAATTATGTGAACCCTGAGCAAAGTACTTTTAAACCAGTTGAAGAGCCCGTTAAGCCGGTTGAAGAAACTGTTAATACTGAAGCAATTAATACAGAGCAGACAGCTGACGTAAATTTGGGAAATGATTTTGTTGTAGATGATAAGCTTGAGCATGAGCTTTCTGATGAAAAACACTCAGTTGAAGATGAGATCAAAAGAAAACGTGATGAGATTTTGAGCAAAATTACAACGCCAAAGGTTGAGCAGAAGAATATCACTGTTCCTCCTGTAGTTATTCCCCCTGTAACAGAGGAAACAACTAAGGTTGTAATTGAAACCAAAGAGCATATTGAGGAAAAAGCTGGAGAAATAACTGCTGTAACCGAGCAAACTATCGAAGAGATAAAAGAAGTACCGGAAAAGATATCAGAAATTATTACAGATAATACCATAGAACAGCCAAAAGAAGTTGAAGAAGTAACCGAAAAGTCATTTTCAGACTTTTTTACTGAAGTTCCGAAGGAAGAACATTCCTTCAGTAATTCAATGAATAAAACAGTTATCCCGCCGGTTCCCCCGGTAGTGGAAAGTACCGTTATTCCCCCGGTGGAAAATGTTATTCCCCCGAGCGCAGTAGAGCTGCATAAGGAAATTACCGGTGATAACAGCAGGATCAATGAATACCAGACCACAATAAACCCATTGGCTTATGCTAACGGCAATGGCAACGGGAACGGTAACGGCAACGGTGAGAATTTTGAGCACAGGCTTCAGGATAATTCATATTATATATGGTATAAAGATAGCGAGCCTAATAATACTGATACTCAGACAATGTCTTACGAGTATGAGCTGTTGTACCAGGCAACCAAAGAAGCTGAATATAAGTCTAAATTAAGGATTTACGTAACAACGTTTATCATGTTCTTTTCTTTTGTGCTGATACTTCTTATTTTCTCACCATTTATATATAAATATTTCTTTACGCCCAAAGAAGAACAGAACACAGAAGAAGTACAGAAAGAAACAAGCAGCAATGAGCAGCCCCAGAACACAGATCCAAATAACCAGGCATCTGTAAATTCACTGGATAACCAGCAGCCTGTTAACAATAATACAGCAAACCAGAATAATACCACCACCCAGCCTGTGCAGGAACAGCCAAAACAGGAAACAAGCGCACAGCAGCAGCCGGTCCAGGAGCAGCCAAAGCAGGAGCAGCCTAAACAGGAACAGCCGAAGCAGGAGCAGCCCAAACAGGAACAGCCTGTTCAGCAGAATACCTCACAGAATATCCCCGGTGTGACCAAAAGCACAATGGGATGGATGGATGATTATAATAAGGTTATTTATGTGCAGCTCGAAAATGGTAAATTCACCATACAGGAATCCGCATGGGATTCAGACGCAAAAGCAAACAAACGCATAAGCGCAGTTGGTGGATTGATCCCGGGTCTGAAAGGCAGCGTACTTAAAGTTGATCTTGGTAATAAAGGTACATGGTTCCGTGCAAGGTTCGGTGAATTTTCTACAATTGAAGAAGCAAAACAAAAAGCAGAAGAGTTAAGGACAAAAGAGAAAAACAGGCTTCAGGCTCTTCTTTTGGCCTTCTTCTGGTACGCATAAAAGAACAAAGAGCCGGCTAAAGATATCATAGCAGTATATAACCCCAGCATTCCGATTATATCCCCGTTTTCGCTGAAAAATGTCTTTTCAGTATTGCCTATAATATTCCTGTCAACTACACCTGATTGCCAGTATGGTATCTCATCATACATATTCCCCAATGGATCAATAAAACACGATACACCTGTCTGTGCTGCTCTCACTATCCATTTCCTGTTCTCTATAGCTCTTAATACAGCGTACTGGTTATGCTGCACCGGACCCGATGTGTTGCCCCACCAGCCGTCATTTGTCACTATAACAAAATACTCAGCCCCTTCTTTCGTAAACTCAGAAACAAATTCACTGAATACAGATTCATAGCATATTAATGATGCAAATTTTGTATCAATATTTTTGGCCGTATCTTTTAAGGTGAACAGGTTCATATCATTACCCATCTGCCAGCCGCTGATACCAACACCCCATGTGAACCATTTTTTAGCAAACGGAACCTTTTCCTGGTATGGTATCCTTTCACTGAAAGGAACAAGCTTAACTTTTTTATGTATAGTAAAAAATTTGTGATTCTTATGCGGCTCAATTAAAATTGCGGAATTGAATACATCAAATTTCCTTTTACTGCCGTCGGTTATCCTGTGGTCACTGGGTATAAATTCGCTGTCATTGTAATAATGTTTGTGC
>JAPUEV010000269.1 GCA_027492415.1 Ignavibacteria bacterium | reverse complement strand
ATCAGGTTTCGCCAGTCATACTTCATCCGGTTATTCTTGTTAAGGTCATCTGATGTCAGGTTACCGTTTGCGTCATAAGTATATTCAGCCTGCTCTTTGGTAACATTTTTAAGCCTGTTCGTCCCATTATAATATTCATATCCAAAATTATCAACAGAATTACCCGTCGCACCGAAACGTTTTAAAGTTTTAAAATTCCCGTCCTTATCGTACGACATTATTACATCAAATTTGCTCAATGCAGGGTTTAAGGTATCCTGGTCAGCTTTTACAAGCCTGTTAGAGTTATCATATGTGTATGTATATCTTAACGGGTCGGTATCTCCAAAGCCGTTTTTATAAGAGCCTGCCACGATCTGGAACCTGATATTGCCGTTTTTATTATAAGCCAGGTCATAAAATAAAACTGCGTTCCCCCCCTGCCTGTTATGCCTTGTAAGCCAGTTACGGTTATTATATGTAAAGTTACAGGCAAGGTTAATATCATTATCATATTTATACTGGCTAACCTGCTGATCTGCATTGTATGAATATTTAACTATATTTAAATAATCCATCGGGGCATCGGTTTCATCCTCAGGCAATTCAGGTGTTGAGCCAATATACCAGTCAGCTGAGCTTAACCTTCCGGCATCATCATAGCTGTAAGTAAATAGCTTGCCATCTGCCTGGTTTGGCTGGTACCGGAATTTAGTCGTCATATTCTGGCTGTTGAAATTATTTGTCATTTCTTTCCATCCAAGCCCGTCAAGCTTTACCCAATATTTCGCAATATTTCCTCTTTCATCATACCTGTAAAATTTAAAGCTCCACGGCTCGCCCAGGTTTGTTCTGAATGCTGTAGCAGCCAGCCTGCCGCGGGTAAAGTTCCTCTGGCTGTAATCTGCCGGCAAAGATGTAAATACTCCGCTTAAAGGGGCAGTAGATATCGTATCATATACATTTATCACATAAAGGCTATCAGCGCTTTGGGGGAAATCGAATTGTGAAGGCACCGTTGTATCTCCACTGCCGCCGCCGGGATTATCACCGCCTATAGGAGGCGGCATATTGCCCTGTTTTACATCTCCTATTGTCAGAAGCCTGTTAAGCCCGTCATACGTTCTGCCTGTAAACAGGTTATATGCGGTATTTCTCTGGTTTGCATCCTGCGAAAGAACCAGGTTTCCGCTCAGGTCATAGCTGTATTTTGTAAGTCCAGCATCCACTGTGTTCCTTTGTATTTGCCTTCCGTAGCCGTCATACCAATACTGTATGATCTTTCCCTCAGGCGTTCTTACCTTAATAAGCCTGTACAGCGCGTCATACTGGTAATCAGTAATTAACGCAACCTGCTGCGGAGGTGTATCGCCCAATATTGTTGTATCCGGATCGAAAGGATTATCATCTTCCTGAACATTCCCGTTGCCATCGCCTGCCACAAATTTTTCTTCGCGTAAAAGATTTCCTGCAGCATCAAAATATTTGTTGAATGATCTTCCCGTCTCATCTGTAAAAGCCTGCTTTTCTACAAAGCCTGTGTAGCCTGCAAGGTGTCCCGCCAGGCTGCCCTGGTATGAATAAGCAATGGAAGAATAAGATGTATCGGCATTTTTGGTTTCAACCGGTCTTCCGGCAAAATCATAGCTGAACATTGTTGTATCGCCTGTACCGTCATAGTTACGCGCCGGCTTGTTAAGGAAGTTGAAGCGGTAAAGCAATGAATCGAATGAGCTGCTGCCGGTATACAGGTCTTTTCTTTCTATGTTGCCGAAACCATCGAAGTGATAGTTTACTTTTTTGAAGTTGGTAACATTATTTGCGTGGTTGAACCTTGATTTAACTGTTGCCTGCCTGTTCAGGTCATCATACTCGTAAATAAAAGTTCCGCCATGGTAAATTTTTGTATGTATAGTGTCATTGTCAAACCTCTGGCCGTAGATCTCAAGCCTTGGTTTATAAAGGCTTACCCATTCAGGATAGTTAAAATTATTGCAGTCTGTAAATATCATCCTTAGCTTATAGTTTTGAGGATCATCTTCGCCAGAACCTGGAAAATAGTAATCAATAAGTAAACCATAGAATTTTTTATTATTATTTTTAAGATAATTCAAAAGGGTTTCTATTCTCATTCTTTGCATTGTAAACTGTTCGCAAGTTCTTGAACCGTCTGAATAAGCTCTATATAAACTTGTATCAAAGGGAGCTAGAATAGAAAAGTTGTTTACTATTGGATTTTGAGCTACAACACACGGTAACTGAGAAGAATCCCCGACCTGTGTCACAGCTTTGAATCTCCATTCATATCCTGTATTAATATTTACTCCCGATGAGTTTTTGACAGTATACCATTGCGGGTATAAAGTTATGAATGCTGAATCTATTGATGTATAAGAGCTTAAATTAACTTGTGCAAATTTAAGAAAAGGTTTAATTTTAAAGCCCTGGTTATTATCAATATTGTATTTAAGATTGAAATTATTACTGCATGAAATTGTACTGGTATGATGCAGCTCATTGTTATCTATTGCACCCCAGCCTTCAGTACTCATTGTAACCGGTGTATTGTAATATCTTGTTTCTACCCATGATGTATCCTTATCCATAAGTGGTGAGTAATCACCGGGCAAAGTGATTTTCCTTATCCGGTTGTATGTATTATCATAGTCAAAAGTAGTTAAATAACTGTCTTCATTTACCATCATAACCGGGTTACCCATTGAGTTGTAATCAGCATATATGATCTTTAGGGTATCCCTGCCTGAAGAGGTAACTTTGTAGCTTTCGGTCTTTATTGGCAGCCTTGAATCCTGGAAAGTATTCCATTCAATATGTTCGCTGCCATCATTGTACTTTACCTTATAGTACACCTTTGGTGAGGGCGGTTCCCCCTGCGGCGCGTCATAATCGCCGGCAGTATCAATTTTATCTACAAGGTAATAGTAATATTTTTCTTCCTTATTTTCGGGAAAAATTGTTTTCTTAAGGTTACCTTCAGCGTAGGGAAAGTGGTAATCTGAATACAATGCTCTGCCGGTAGTATCTTTTTTATAATATTCATATTTTGTTTCAATAGAATTTGCAGTACTTCCTTCAGCATATTCTTTTGTGGAAATAAGCTGGCCAATATAGCCTGCATTGTTGTTTTGTGTTGTTATGTATTCGTTTACCTGCTGTTTTAAAAGTATGTCAGAGCCTGAGGGAAAATTAAACCTGTTTTGTGTGTTGCTGAACCTCTGCACAAGAGCAGGCATACCGCTTTTATAAAAAGTTTTTTGACCAAGCACACTTATTGTATCCTGCGGCGGGATTGTATCCCTGTAATGATAGCTTCCAAGCATTGCCCAGCCCCTGTAAAAATCTACGGTTTCATCAAAATTTTTAAAAACTGTAAGGGTTTTATATCCAATCGGGTCAACCTCAACTTTTTGGGTTATAAGGCTGTCATACTGGTTAACAGCGGCAGTGGAATCTTTGAACTTATACATATAATTTGTAAGCTTTGCTGTGCCGTTTACAGTATCTGCCCTTGTTAAAAGTAAAAATGAGCCAGTAAAATAAGTCTGGTTAATATAAGTACCAATATCATAAATATATGCAGAGCTCTGGTAGCTGCCTGATGAATTAAAAACTGAATCTTTTAACAGCTTATTTACTGCCCCCAGGTCAGTAAATTCAACATTAAACGTGCCGTAGTTCTTTACCGGGTAAAACCTGTATCTTTTAAGGGTTGTCGAGTTTTCTGAATGATTTACAGTTTTACCCTCCCTGGAAAAAATGCTTCTTGAAGTTGTGTATTCATCCGTACTGTCTGCTTCTTTATCTTTAAAAGGGTCACCGTTATCTGTATAGCCGTAAGTAAAGCTTTGTTTGCTTTTTTGTTTCAGGTCCTTATCGTAAACAGCTAATGTATCTGTCATATTTGTGAAAAAAGCATCCCTGCCGCTGCCTTTAAAATCATTGCCGCTGCTTCTTATTGTTCCGTTGCCGGACATTGTTCCTATATAATCTATAGTTGCCTGGTTCTGCCCGAAGTATTTATATTTTTTTGTTCCTCCCATAAAAGTGGTAAAGGAGCTTATCCTGTTCATATTGCCAAAGTACAGGTTACAGCTGTATCCTGAATAAACCGGGAGATTCTTTAAGGTTCTCTGGTAATCATTATCATATAAAATTACAGCTGATTGGTTTACCGGGTTAACTACCTCCTGTATAGATGCCGTTTTATTTCCGGGTCCGTCAAAAGTTATGCCTTCATTAAACCTGAATTTATAATTACCAATTGTATAGTTTCTCAGATAAAAGCCAAGGCATTGCCCAAAGTACATTGCATAGTCTACCTCTATCGTTTGGTTTATCACACCAATTGAATAAAGCAAAGGTCTGCCATAAAGCTTAATATTATCCCACCTGTAAGAAAGGTTTATTGTATGTCCAAACATATCCATTACCTGTTCAAGCAAAAGCATTTGAGGCCTGTTATATGTGTAGCCATCGCTGGTATCTATATCGTTGAATTTCCTCCGGTATTCTTTGAACTTATAAATAAGCCCGTCTCCCATCATTAGCTCAACAATCCTGTTCCTGTAGTTAAATTCCCCTGAATTTTCAGCCCAGTAAACCCGGGCTTTTGTGTGGCTCTCTTTTGTATCTGAATAATAATCACCGGTATAAACATCACCACCATAAGGATTCTCATTTTTATTTACCAGGCTCAGGCATGAGCCGTCACCCATTAGAATATTTATCCTGTCTTTGTTTCCTGCAGTTAAACCTTTCATGTTATCATCCATATGATAGCCGGGTATAAGCTTTTTAATAGCATTCCCGTTAAGGTTTCCGCCGTTACCCGGATCAGTTAACAGGTAGCTTTCAAAATTCATTGTCTGAACACATATCCCGTTTAAGCTCAGCATCCATTCAGGCGATGAGATATTGTACTTGTATGAATTATCACCATAATTTTGTTTTTTTGAGAGTATTACCTGGTGATTAACGCTGCCGTTATATACAAGCTTCATATCCAGGTTAACATCACCATCTCCCTTAAATTTATATAACGGTATTTCGTACATCAGGTTACCGTTATAATCATTAATGATCTCATTTTCATCAAAGCTTGCGCTGCTTGATTTATAAAAACCTCTTTCATTGAACATCTGGCTGACATCACTGGAAGGAGCAGTATAGCTATCACCGCCCCCGGTTGTATCACCGCCTCCGGTTGTATCACCCTGGGCAAAAAGGTTAAATGCAGGTTCATAATAATTTCCTGCGGTATATATAGCTGCAACAGTAATTAACAGCATAAATACTGTTCTTAATAATGCGCTCTTTGGTAAGATTTTTTTTAGTTTCATGTTTTAATAAGATTTATTGTAAAAGTTAATTGAAATGTTAATGCTGATACTGTTTATTCTGTTTTATATCCCCTTTCTAATAATCCCATATCCCAGTGATATGGTAATGTTTGATCCTTACCAGCCCGGTACGGAACCGAAGCCGGCATATTTGAAAATTATCAATGTCTGAAACGATCTGCGGAAAATTGAATATTTCCGCTGGTATTAGTTTTTTCAGTTCAAAGTAATTTATATACCTGTAAACAGAAACTACCTGTTTGTTATTTAAGATTATCAGGTTAAAATCCCTGCTAATGCAATTATCAGATTGTGTTAAAGAATTTATAGTATTCCTGATCATTTAAAGGAAATGCTGAATGTTGACTTCATATTATCACTGAATGCTTAAACATTCAGGTAAATTGTCCGTTAATTTTACTTTGAAATTATTTTGCTTTTAAGATCAAGGTTAATTCAGGGTGCTGTTGGTTTTGGCAGCAGTTTACAAATTTAATATATCAAACGGCATTAGTCAATATGTACCGGATTTTTATTTTCATAATTCACTGAATATGCTGCGCTTAATATATGCTGTTTGCATATAATTTATTTGCAAATATGTATAATGCATATTTAACCGCAAAAATTATACGTTTATTTCTCCCAATATTGAAGGCTTGTTTTTTTCCTTGCGTTTGCTATTACCATATACTATATTTAAATATTATGCATATTGCATATAAAGATACAATCTTTACGTATGATATTAAGCTTTATCAAAATACATCCTGACTCTCTGGTTTTTGCGCTGGAATTCAGCTGGAACGCACCAGTTTCCGCTGGAATTCAGCTGGAATCCCCGGGTTTCGGCTGGAAAACAAATGGAATTTGCCGAAAGCATTCCAAAATCACAGTCCAGCGTTCGTTCGAAAGAAAAACACTGTTTCCGCTGGAAAATGATTTTTACCCGGACTCAATTATCAGCAAGTCTGCAAGCGGGGTAATTTTCCTTGAAACACCATCTATTTATTAGTAATTTACTTAAATATTCACCAAAAACATTGAAATTTTAACTCCCGTTTATTGATTATACAATAATGAACAGGAAATAACAGAAAAATCTCATATTGAACCGTAATTCTGAAAATAGCTCTTTATTTATAGGATTTTTCTTTGGTAAAATTACGGTATTTTTGATATTTACTGCTGTATTTTCTACCGGCTTATTTGCCCAGTCGCAGGTTAAAAGTAACCTTGCTGTCTTTGAGCAGGAAATATCAGGCGAGCTTGATAAATTTTTCTACTTCCCTCAGGTTGAGCGTGAAAGAAAATTCGTCTTCTGGGTAAGCTCTGTAAAAAAGAATAAGGAAGAAAAAAAGTTCATTGAGTCTGTTATAAAAAAGAATGCAGAAAAGAATAAGCTAAAGATATCATTCGCAAAGGATGAAAGCATGGATTCGCCTGACAGCATTTACAATAAATGCAGCATCAGGATAAACAGCTTAAAGACAGAGTACACAAAGCTTATTAAGAACGGCTTCCTGGGCGAAAAATCGATGCAGCGCGAAATTACCTCTGATCTGGATATCAACATTTCAGGCAATATAGGATCTGTACTGGTAAACGATGTGATAAAGACAAAGTTTGATGATGAAATTCCGTACAGCGATTACTCATCATATGAAAGCAGCGAGTATAAATTTACACAGTCAATACCGCCAAACATAAGCTTTCTTGAATCGATAATTTTTCCCGCAGCAGTGGTAACGCTCTCAGCGGTGGCAGCAATACTGTTCTTTACAGTACGTACAAAATAAAAATAAAAAATAAATAAGAACTATAAGGTAACAATTGAAAAAATTACAATTCTCAGCGCTCATTTTGCTTGCTCTCTTAACAATCCAGTCATTTATCGGATGCGGCTCTTCTAAAACTGATATAACCACGGACGATCCGCAGAAAGCTTTTGATATTGCAAAAAGAAAGTATGATAAAAAAGATTACGTTGATGCCATAGAGGATTTCTCATTCATAAAGATCCGTTTCCCCGGCACCGATGTATCCGATAAGGTTCAGTTCTACCTTGCATCAAGCTACTTCTACCAGAAAGAGTATATCCTTGGCGCGTATGAATTTGAGAACTTCATAAAGAATTACCAGCTAAGCCCGCTGTACCCTGAGGCAAAGTATATGCTTGCAAATACTTACTATGAGCTTTCGCCCAAATACTCGCTTGACCAGCAGTTCACCAAGGAAGCGCTTAACCAGTATCTTTCATATATCGAGTCATACCCGCAGGATAAAAATGTTGCAAGCGCTGAAGCCAGGATAAAAGAGCTCCGCAATAAGCTTGCATTCAAAGATTACTGGACAGCAGAGCTTTACATGAAAACCGATAACTATAAAGCAGCATCATTGTATTACCAGGCTGTGTATGATGAGTATATTGATTCCGACTGGGCTGATGATGCAATGGTTGGCCAGGCTGAAGCATATACCAACGGCAGAAAATACGAAGAAGCAAAAAAGGTTCTGGATAAATTCTATAAGCTTTTTCCAAACAGTCCCTTAAAAGCAAAAGCTGATAAAATTGGCAGCAGGATAAAAGAATTACAGGCAAATAAATAGTAAAGTCCCGTTTAACATAACATGAAAGAAACCAAACCCAAAACAATGAAGGAATCACAGGTCACTATGATAGAGCTTGTGCTTCCAAATGATACCAATATATTAAAGAACCTGCTTGGCGGCAGGCTTATGCACTGGATGGATATTGCAGCGGCGATGGCTGCATCAAGGCATTGCCATCATGTAGCCGTAACCGCAGTTGTTGATGACCTAACGTTCCATGAGCCTATCAGGCTTGGCAATATCGTTTCTCTCTGCGCAAATGTAAACCGCGCGTTCAATACTTCTATGGAAGTAGGCGTAAAGGTTGAAGTTGAGGATTTTAAGACCGGCGAGAAGAAACACTCCAACAGCGCGTACTTTACATTTGTAAGCGTTGATAGCGAAACCTATAAAAAAGTACCTGTTGCGCCTATAATACCTGAAACAGACGAAGAAAAAAAAT
>JAPUEV010000268.1 GCA_027492415.1 Ignavibacteria bacterium | reverse complement strand
CCCGGGCATGGTGATACGGATATTGACTCACATAATGACCTGCCGCAGCTGAATTTCACAATGGACAGAATGAATTCCGTTGAGCTTGTTCCGTTCAAAAATGCTATCGAGCATAATGTAATGTCAGTTATGATAGCGCACCTTGCATTTCCCGAGCTGGAAAGCACGCCTAACATTCCGGCATCACTTTCACCGGCAATAGTACAGGGACTTTTAATAGATAAAATGGGTTTCGGCGGGCTTGTAGTTACAGATGCGCTGAATATGAAAGGAATAACAAAATATTTTTCAACCAGCCAGGTAGCAGTTATGTGTGTAAAAGCCGGCATAGATCTAATCTTAATGCCGTTAGATGAAGTAACAACTGTTAATGCAATAGAAAGTGCTGTTAACAGCGGTGAAATAAGTGTTGAAAGAATTGACCGCTCAGCCGAAAAGATATTAAAGGCTAAAGAATGGCTCGGTCTTTTCGAAAACCGTTACGTTCAGGAAGCAGATGTTTACAAGACCATAAATACAATGGAAGCAAATGAGCTTGCACAGCAGCTTGCAGATGAATCAATTACACTTGTTAAAGATGAAAAGAATTTCCTGCCCTTAAAAGAAAAGGCAAACGATAAAACCGCAATTGTGATAATTAGTGAAGGCGGTGAGCTTGATAATACTGATTATTTAAAAAGCATCGCACCTGATTATTTTAAAGACTATACATTCTATACAGCAAACAGCAATTCAATGGATCCTGAGCTCTCAGGTGAGCTAAGCACTCTGCAAAATGCGGATAATATTATTGTAGCAATTTACGCAAAGGTCAGGTACGGAACGGGTAAAATATCAATTTCATCCGGCAATATAGATCTGGTAAACAGGCTAAATTCGCTGAATAAGAATATGACCGTCATAGCTCTTGGTAACCCGTATTTGTTAAAAGAATTCCCGGGTATTCAGTCATACATTTGCGCTTATGGTGATTCAGATTTTTCCATAAAAGCATCTTTGAAGGCTGTAACGGGGTCTGTAAAGTTTAAAGGCAAGCTTCCTGTTACAATTACCGAAAATTATAAATTCGGCTCCGGAATCACCCGGTAACCTGCAAAAACACCTGATTAGCAGGTTTGAAATTAGCTTTATTTGATTTATATTTGTAAACACACCAATCATACAGGAAGGAAATCATAATGAATAAAAGGTTCAAATTAATGTCTGTTTTAACAGCATTTGTTTTCGCAGTTTCTATTTATTTAGTTGGCTGCGTAAATTACGACCAGAAGACTACTTTAAAAGAGGACGGTTCAGGTTCAATGAAAGTGCATTACTGGTCAAGCATGAAGAATTTTTCAATGGGTACAACATTAGGAAAGTTTGAATTCGAAGAATCAAAAGCAAAAGATAAATACAAAAGCAGCAATTCAGATGTAACAAGCATAAAAGTTGAAGAAAAGCTTGATGACTCAACAAAACATGTTTACATCGATCTCACTTTCAAGGATATCAATAAGCTTTCAGACGCTAAAGGATTTGAAAGCGCAAAAGTTACCTGGAAGGAAGTTCCCGATGGCATGGAGCTGAAATATACATTACTCCAGGATACATCAGCTGCTAAACAGATGAGCGCAAGCGATTACAAAGTTACATATGAGTTCACAATGCCCGCAGAAGTTGTTTCAACAAACGGTACAAAAGACGGACAGACAGTAAAGTATTCATATACACTTGCTGATCTTGGCAAAGATATCGAAATGACAACCGTAGTTAAAAAAGCCAAAGGCAAGCTTTGCGGTATAATCGGCATGGCAATGGGAACACTTCTTATTGGTTTTGCTTATTACTCACAAAGGAAGAAAAAGAAAAATTCATAATTAATTTATCCCGCTTTTTAAAGCGGGATTTTTTTTGAGAACTAATTTAAATTATACAGCTATGAAAAACTTTATTTTAACATTCATTGCTATTTTCACTATTGTTATATTTTCAGGCAGCACAAAAGCCCAGGATAACGACATGCAGAAATGGATGGATTACATGACCCCGGGTGATATGCAGAAAATGCTTTCAAAAGGTGCAGGGACCTGGAACGTAAAAACAACCTTCTGGATGGCTCCGGGCCAGGAACCTATGGTTTCAGAGGCAACAGCTGTATCAGAAATGGTGCTTGGAGGCAGGTACCTTTCAACAAAGATAAGCGGCAACATGATGGGTATGCCGTTTGAGGGCATGTCAATGGAAGGATATGATAATGCCGCGAAAATATTCATGTCAACGTGGATTGATAATATGGGCACCGGTATAATGTATATGACAGGCACATGGAATGAATCACTTAAACAGATAAATTACAAAGGTAAGATGGTTGATCCTATGAGCGGCAATATGATGGATGTAAGGGAAGATGTAACATATAACAGTGATGGCTCTACAAAGATGGAAATGTACAATATAGCTCCTGATGGCAAAGAATTTAAAAGTATGGAAATTGTTTCAACTAAAAAATAATTTTTAAATTAAATTTCATCACAAAAAAAGCCCGTTTATTGCCGGGCTTTTTTTATATATAACCGGTTTTTATTCAGGGAAAGTTATTATACACTCTGCCCCGCCATTATTCCTGAAAACTGCATCACCTTTTAACTGGGCTGTAAATGTTCTTACTATCATTAAGCCAATACTTCCCGGGTTCCTGGTTTCATTATCACCCGGATAACCGATGCCGTTATCTGAAAGTGAAAGCCTTAAAAACCCGCCTTCTTCCTCAAGCCTTATCTTAATTACCGCTTTATCCCATTCAGTAAAAGCATATTTTAAAGAATTGCTGATAAGCTCATTTAAGATAAGCGAGCACGGTATAGCTTTATCAATATCAAGCTGGATATCATTGCATTCAATATCAAACTTAACAAACCTTGAGTTACCGCCGTAAAGATCCACCAGGCTGATAATAATATCTGAAATATTTTCCCTGAAGTTAATGTGCTCAAGGTTCTCTGTCTTATACAGCATTTCATGTATTTTAGACATCGACATGATCCTTGAACGTGACTCTTCAAGTATTATCTTAACGGAATCCTCTTCCACTTTTCCTGCCTGAAGCTTTAAAAGGCTAGAAATTACCTGGAAATTATTTTTAACCCTGTGATGTATCTCTTTTATCAAAAGCTCTTTTTCGTTTACCAGAGCTTCTTTTTCTTTTACGGCTTCTATCAGTTTTTCACTGGACAACTTTTTTTCGTGTATATCTTCATCAATTTCTATCACAATTTTACTGTTGGGGTCATTGCCTTTTACAATATAGGTGTTATACCACCTGTATTCAGTATCTACCCTGCTTTTCATCCGCATTTCTTTACGGAACACTACCCCGCTTTTTATCTCTTCTTTTACAGCTTTTGTATTTTCCGGTGAGTAATCAAAATCATCAGGGTGTACCTGGAAGTACCCGTCACTTTCTACCAGTATATTCAGAGCTTCAATATCACCGTTCTTTATATCAACTGACCTGTAAAATGCCGGGTTTGCGTAAAGCACTTTTCCATCTTCCCAAATAGAAATATTGCTTGGCATCGACTGTATTAAATTCCAGACAAGTCCCTTCATGGAATCATTTTTAACACCAGCTGTTATAATTTCTGAAATGTTATCTGCAAAGGTTAAATTTTCGATCATATTAAATTGCTGCTCATTTAATTTAACTTTAACAAAAATAAACCCATAACCGGTAAAAAAATATAACCCATAAAGGTGAATTAAAAAATTACTTTTTAAACTCGCCTAAATCAGATATATGGGTTATAAATCACTGAATTCATTAAATTTCAGTGATATTTACTAATTCATTGAGACTTATATGGTTAATAGGTATATTTGTAATTCAATTAATATTTTAAATGTCTATTACAAAATGTCATAATATTATCCCCTTTTCGAGGAAAAATATGTCATTTTTATGTATTACAATAAAAGCGGTTTTTATTGTTCTTTTAATATTATTGCCTCGCGTATTTGCCCAGAATAAAACATATAATTTTTCTTCTGTTGATAAAATAATCGAAGACGGCATCCGCTCACAGGGTTATCCATCGGCAGTTTTGGTAGTAGGTAATTCAAAAGGCATACTATACCAGAATGCATACGGCAGGCTGACTTACGATGAGAGCTCTGAAGCTGCCACAATGCGCACAATATATGACCTGGCATCTGTAACAAAAGTCATAGCTGCAACAGCGGCAATTATGAAATTATACGATGAGGGCAAAGTTGATCTTAACGCTCCGGTTTACCAGTACATTCCGGAATTCAACAATAACGGTAAAAGTGATATCACAGTTTTTAACCTGCTGGTTCATAATTCAGGCTTAACTGCATGGACCCCTTTTTACCAGGACCCCAATATGGATTCACCTCAAAAAGTAAAAAATGCAATTTACAATTGCACAAAAGAGTATGAAACAGGTTCAAGAACACTCTACAGTGACTATAATGCATTTTTACTTGGAGAAATAGTTGAAAGAGTAAGCGGTTCCAAGCTTGATAAATTCTGCAGGGATAATATTTTCAGCAGGCTTAATATGGTCGATACAGATTACCTTATACCTATGAGCGAAGATTACAGAATTGCCCCAACAGAAAACGATACTTACTGGCGCAACCAGCTTTTAAAAGGATATGTGCATGATGAGCTTGCTGCTATACTGGAAGGTGTATCTGGCAATGCAGGATTATTTTCAACAGGCCCTGACCTTTTTAAATTCATGCAGATGATGCTGAATAACGGTAGATTCACAGATGAAAGAAAAATGTCTCCCCTGCCTATGCAGGATACAATGTTCAGCAGCTCTACTGTTGAGCTGTTTACTGCAAGAGTAACCGGGCTTGGCTACAGCAATACCCGCGCGCTTGGATGGGATACAAAACCCGAGGCAACAAAATATCCGCCTCCATGCGGAACAAAATTTTCAGCAAACTGCTTTGGACACACAGGCTATACCGGAACCTGCGTGTGGGCTGACAGAGAAAAAGATCTTATAGTAATATTTCTTACCAACAGGGTTTACCCTAACAGGTCAAGCGAAGAAGTAAGGGCTGTAAGGCCTAAGATACACGATGAGATATGCAGGATACTTGGTTACTAAGCAGCAAAACAATTATTAAGAATATTCAAATCATTAATAAATATAATTAATTATAATATATAATATGAAAGCCTTTAGAAACGAAGCGTTTACAGATTTTACAAATACAAAAAATGCTGCTAAATTCCGTGAAGCCCTTGCAAAAGTTCACAGTGAATTAAATAAAGAGTATCCCGTTATAATCGGCGGGGAAAAAATATTCACAGAAGATAAAATTTCCTCTGTCAACCCCTCAAATTTAAATGAAACAGTCGGCAGAGTTTCAAAAGCATCCCCTGAAATGGCAAACAGGGCAATTGAAACTGCTTACGCAAAATTTGATGAATGGAAAAGGGTACCCGCAAAGAAACGCGCTGCATTCCTTTTTAAGGCAGCTAAATTAATGCGCAAAAGGAAATTTGAGTTTGCTGCATGGATGGTATATGAAGTAGGCAAGAACTGGGCTGAAGCTGATGGTGATGTTGCCGAGGCAATTGACTTTATGGAATTCTACGCAAGGGAAATGATGAGATATGATAAAGGCATTAAGCTTGTAAAGATAAAAGGCGAAGATAACCGCCAGCATTATATTCCGCTTGGTGTTGGTGTGGTCATTCCGCCATGGAACTTCCCGCTTGCAATACTTGTAGGTATGACAACTGCTGCCTTTGTAACAGGCAATACCGTTGTTTTAAAGCCATCTAGCGATTCACCTGTTATAGCATATAAGTTCATGGAGCTTCTCGAAGAGATAAAGCTTCCTCACGGTGTTGTGAATTTCATCCCCGGTTCAGGCGGACTTATTGGCGATATGATAGTTGAGCATCCGCTCACAAGGTTCATTTCGTTCACAGGCTCAAGAGAAGTTGGCCTGCGCATCAACCAGCTTGCTGCAAAACCGCAGCCGGGCCAGAAATGGATAAAACGCGTTACCGCAGAAATGGGCGGCAAAGATTCAATTGTTGTTGATGGCGAGCTTAAATCAATAGATGAAGCTGCAGCAGGTGTAATTTCAGCGGCATTTGGCTTCCAGGGGCAAAAATGTTCAGCATGCTCAAGGGTAATTGTACATGAAAAGATATATGATAAGTTTATTGACCTGCTTGTTGATAAAGCTTCTGCAATTAAGGTCGGACCTGCTGACTCAAATCCGGGTATGGCTGCTGTTATAAACAAAAGATCAGAAGAAAGTATATTGAGCTATATTCAAAAAGGTGTTGCTGAAGGCGGAAGAATAGTTTTTGGCGGCGCAAAAGCTGATGAGAACGGTTACTTCATTCAGCCTACAATTATAGCAGATGTTAAGCCTGAAGATACTATTTCACAGGAAGAGATATTCGGTCCGGTGCTTGCTGTTATCAAAGCAAGGGATTTTGATGAAGGTATTCAGATTGCAAATAATACAGAATACGGCTTAACAGGCGCTGCATATTCAAAAGATAAAAAGAAAATTAAAAAAGCTGCCGAAGAGATTTTTGTGGGTAACCTGTACCTGAACAGGAAATGTACAGGCGCGCTTGTAGGTGTTCACCCGTTTGGCGGCTACAATATGAGCGGAACATGCTCCAAGGCAGGCGGATTTGATTACCTGCTGTTATTCATGCAGACAAAGATAACTGCAGAGAAGATATATAAATAAAAAATTGCCCGAACTTGATGTAGTAATAGCAGGAGCAGGCATTGTTGGTCTTGCATCTGCGCTTAAGATCCTGGAATCAAAACCGGGTACAAAGCTGGCTGTCATAGAAAAAGAAGCAGGACCTGCCAGGCATCAAACCGGTAACAACAGCGGAGTGATCCACTCGGGGATTTATTATAAGCCCGGCAGCCTTAAAGCGCAGAACTGTATCACCGGCTATAACATGCTGCTTGATTTCTGCCGGCAAAACGGAATAGAATTTGATATCTGCGGTAAAGTTATAGTGGCAACCCGTGAAGATGAGCTGCCTAGGCTGAACGATATTTATGAGCGTGGTATTGCAAATGGTTTAAAGGATATCAGGTTCATTGATAAAAATGAGCTGAAGGAATTTGAACCGCATGCGAACGGAATTAAAGCGATACACGTACCATACACGGGTATAATTGATTACAAAGCTGTTTCAGCAAAATACGCGGAGTGCATTATAAAGCTTGGCGGTGAGATAAGATACAATGAAAAAGTTCAAAAGGTAAGCAGCAGCTCAGGCAGAATTGATGTTATTACCCAGAACAGTTCTTTTAACACAAAAATATTTATCAATTGCTGCGGCCTGCAAAGCGATGAAGTTGCGGGTTTAACAGAGCGAAATGTTGATGTCAGGATAATACCTTTCAGGGGCGAGTATTACAAAATTAAGCCTGAAAGAAGATCACTGGTTAAGAACCTGATCTATCCGGTACCTGACCCGGCTTTCCCGTTCCTTGGTGTTCATTTTACACGCATGCTCAGCGGTGAAGTTGAAGCGGGTCCTAATGCTGTACTTTCTTTCAAGAAAGAAGGATATCATAAAACCAGCTTTAGTGTAAAAGATACTTTCAAAACTTTCACATGGAAGGGTTTCTACAGCATTGCAGCTAAATATTACAAAACAGGCTTTGGCGAGTTTCACAGGTCATTCAGCAAAAAGGCTTTTGTAAAAGCACTGCAGCGTCTCATGCCGGAAATAACGGCCAGTGACCTTTCACCGGGCGGCGCCGGAGTAAGAGCGCAGGCTATAAGCATTAACGGCAAATTAATTGATGATTTTTTAATACATGATAACGGTAATATTGTAAATGTTCTTAACGCCCCCTCCCCCGCCGCTACATCAAGCCTGGCAATAGGGAGCACAATAGCTGAAAAAATAAAATCAAAATTATAATATATGAAAGCTATAAAATTTTTAGCAGCATTACTGGTAATTGGATTCATAGTTAACTGCAGCAAGATCAGCGAAAAAGTTGAAGAAAAGGTTAACGAAAAAGTGAACGAAAAAATTGATGAGAACCTGAAAAAAATAGATTCATCTCTTGACAGGAAATCAATTGATTCACTGATGAAAAAGCTTGATACACTGAAATCACAGACAGATTCACTGCTTGAGCTTGATAACAGAAGTACACGTAAAACAAAGTGATCTTTTAATGATAAAATGAAATTTGAAAAACACTTCCATAATACTTTTTTCAGCCCTCTTAATTTCCGTTTACGGGTTTACCGGGTGCGGTTTATTGGGCAAAAAGAAATTTGAAGATACCGATACTTACAAAGAGCTTATCAGGCAGCAGGAAGAAACCGATAAAAAGCTGGATTCAATACGTAAACAGAACTACAAACAGCTTAACGATT
>JAPUEV010000267.1 GCA_027492415.1 Ignavibacteria bacterium | reverse complement strand
TATCTTTTTGAGCCTTCCATAAATATCGGCTGCCCTATGAATTTTCCGGCTTTACTGGTATCAGGTATTCCGTTAGCTTCCATTATGGAGCTTTCCTTGTAAAGCACTATCCTTGCGGCTTTTAAGTCATACTCCTTATGCTTGAGCTCAGCATCGCCGTAAAGCATCAGCTTATCATTTGCCACGTCAAAAATAGCGGAGTCACTTGCGGAGTATTCTATAATAGCGTCAATATCACCTTTGCGGGTTGAGTCAATTGCCGTTTTAAGTGAATCACCAATAGGTACATAGAGCAGCGAATCACCGGTTTGCTGTGAGTAAAGATGTAAGGTAAATAAAAATAGTATTATCGGAGTAAATTTCAATTTCAATAATGAGGTAAAGTAAATATATGTTACTGCGCTCCACCTGCGTTTTTTGCAGTCCCGCGTTTCAACTTAGCAGGATCCGGGAGAGGGGTTAGGGGGTGAGGGTTTTCACAACTCTATCCACCCGCAAATCTCTTCAAGATATTTCCTGTCAGTTTCATCAAACATATTCAGGCTGTCTGAATCAACATCAAGCACGCCTTTTACATCGCTGCCGTAAAATATAGGTATTACTATTTCGCTCTTTGATAAGCTGCTGCATGCAATATGTCCCGGGAATTTATCAACATCAGGCACAATTATAGCCATCCCTTTTGATACTGCCGCGCCGCAAACACCTTTTGTAAGCTGAATGCGCGTGCATGCAACGGGTCCCTGGTAAGGACCCAAAACCAGCTCACCCTGCTTTATAATATAAAACCCAATCCAGAAGAAACCATTCATGTTATATTTTAAAACGGCGCATATATTGGCAAGGTTCGCAATCGTATCGGTTTCACCTTCAACCAATGCCCTAATCTGCGGCAAAAGCTGTTTATAACGCTCTTCCTTTGTTAAGGTACCCTCTATTTTAATTTCTTCTGCCAATTAGAATGTTTTTCTTTATTACTTTACAACCTTACAACTTTACAAACCTTATAACCTGTAACCGCAATTTGCAATCTGTAATCTGTAATCTTTGCTACATCCCCATTTTCTCAGATATAGCTTTTATCGCCGCTGAAACAAATTCAATATGCTCTTCAAGTGGTACACCGAGTCCGGCAGCGCCGTTCACAATATCATCACGATTCACGTTGCGCGCAAACTCCTTCTTCTTCATTTTCTTAAGCACTGATTCCGTCTTCACATCTTCAAGCTTTTTAGTTGGCTGTACAAGCGCGCATGCAACAATGAAGCCTGAGAGCTCATCTACTGCAAAGAGCGTCTTTTCCATCAGTGAATCACGCGAAACGCCTGTGTAATCAGCATGAGAAAGTATCGCCCTTGTTATCTCCTCACTGTAGCCGCGCTCTTTTAAAATTTCACTACCTTTAACCGGGTGTTCTTCTGCTGTTGGGTGGATCTCCCAGTCAAAATCATGCAGCAAACCCACTGCGCTCCACTTATCTTCATCCTCACCGAATTTTCGTGCATACTGCCGCATCGCTTCTGCTACGGCATACATATGCTTCCGCAGATTTTCGTTCTTCACAAATTCATGTACTATTTCCAGTGCTTTATCGTATTCCGTCATTTTGGCTGTTGTCATCCCCGCGCTACGCCTGCCTAAGGCATGGGAGGCGGGGATCTCTTTTAAAATATTATTTTGTATTTCTAAGTTAACTTTTTTATTTGAATTATCCAGGCTTCTGTTTTTGAAAAGCAGATAAATAATTTAATCACAATGCACTTCACGCAAAACCGCCAAGTCCGCTAAGAAAGCATTTACAAAGCATGCTCATCAACTTAGTACACTCTATACACTCAACACACTTTCAACATTATAACCTTTAACTTTATAACCGACTCTTATAAT
Source organism: Ignavibacteria bacterium (assembly GCA_027492415.1). Classification (GTDB taxonomy): domain Bacteria; phylum Bacteroidota; class Ignavibacteria; order Tepidaquicellales; family OLB5; genus OLB5. Next base: position 6,528 of record JAPUEV010000267.1, on the reverse strand, counting down.
TCTTTTTTAGAAAGAATATTCAGGTCTTTATCAAGCTCGTACAGTATCGGCACGCCTGTTGGAATCTCAACCTTAACAATTTCTCCACCTGACATTTTTTCAAGATGCATTATAAGCGCCCTTAAGCTGTTACCGTGGGCAACAATAAGTATATTCTTCCCTTCACGCAGCATCGGCTCTATTCTTTTATAATAGTAAGGCAGAACTCTCTCTGCGGTATTTTTCAAGCTCTCGCCGCCCGGGGGAGCTATATCATAGCTTCTGCGCCATATATGTACCTGTTCATTTCCGAATTTAGCGCGGCATTCATCTTTGTTAAGTCCCTGAAGGTCGCCGTACATCCTTTCATTCAGCGCTTCATCCTTTTCTGCAATTAAATGTTTAAACCCGGCGGTCTGTGCCGCAATTTCAAATGTTTTGGTGGCTCTTTGCAGAATTGAAGTGAACGCTTTATCAAAGGTCATACCTTTTAATTTTTCGCCTGCTTCTTTTGCTTCTTCTTCGCCTTTGGGTGAAAGGGCTATATCTATCCATCCTGTAAAGCGGTTTTCAAGGTTCCATTGTGATTGTCCGTGTCTGATTAGTACTAAATTGGGCATATCTTGTTTATGGTTTTTTTTTGATTTATAGAAAAAATTTATCGCTAAATATACGTTTTTGTAAAATTTCATTAAATACCAAAATTATCATTATTAATTGGGCTTCTTATACAGCATATTTGTATAACCTGTTAATTTTAACTTAATATTTACTGCATAATACGCCAATGATCAAAAATATGATTTTCCTGCTTTCGCTATTAATATTTTTTTCCTGCGGAAAAGATGAAAAGAAAGATGTAACCAAAAAAGTTGATGAGCCAACAGAGTTTGTTCACGGCAAAAACAATGTAAAGGATTCCGCTTCACTTAAGATAATTGAAAGCCTCTCTGTTATCTTTAAGGATGAGCTTGCAAACATGAAGCCTGATGACAGGAAATTCAGGTACACCGCTGTTGATCTTAACGGCGACGGCAAAAACGAGTACTTCATTGCATTTTCATCATCATACTTCTGCGGCTCAGGCGGATGCACCGCTTACCTGCTTAACAGTGATTTCACATTCAAAAATAAATTTACCGTTGTAACTTTTCCCATAATTGTAACCAATAATAAAACAGAGGGGTGGAGCGATCTTGTTATGTTCAGCGGAAGCAAGAACCGTATTGTTAAGCACGGCAATGAGGGCTACCCTGAAAATCCTTCAGTTGAACCGGTCTACACTGGCGCTATTGATAAGGATACAAAAATATTATTTGGTGATATAGAAAATATGCTTGTATTGGGTTTTTAGTTTGATGCATTTATAAACACAAAAGCCGGTTTTTAACCGGCTTTTTTAATGCTATATTTTTACGTTTCTATCTGCCTTTACCGTGTTTATTGCCGGAACCGTTTTTCTTCCCGATACCTTTTTTCTTTGTTCCCTTTTTCTTGTTCCCGTTTTTCTTTTTTCCTTTTTTATGCTTTTTGCCTGAACCGTCTTTTTTGGGAACACAGTTGGGGTCATTCTGCTGAATCCTGTCACGGTTACGGTCACCTGTTATATTTCCGGTCCCGGGATTTTTATTACCATTTAAGCTAAGATCAGCTGCTGTAATGCTGGTTATGGATATGGATGCTGCGGCAAAGACCAAAATCAGGAATTTTACAAACATGCTCTTCATTTTATGCTCCTTAAATTTTATTATTTTCCTTTATTCTGTTCTTCTATGGTATGACAATTTATCCTTAAAATGGTTTAACGAAAACCGGTTTTTTTACACAATTTTAGAATGCTTTTTAATTAACCGTAGATAAATATTCTTTTTTATGTTTCTGTAATTTGTTATCTTAGCAGTAATAAATTAACGGAATTATGCTGAAAAATACTGTTCTTGCTGTGGTTTTTCTTTTATCTGCCTTTACTGTTTATGCTCAGAATGTACAAAGGATAGACTTTGAAGCCGGCGGCTTTGTGCTGGCGCAGATTCCAACGCATGACGGCAAAAATCTTTATGCAAGAACTGATGTTGGCGGCGTTTATAAAAAAACCGGCAGCGAGCCCTGCAAGTTCATCAGTGAGTTTGCCTATACACCCGCTGCCCTTATGGTGCAGGCAATCGATATTAACCCTGATAACCAGGATGAAATTATCGCAGCCTGCGGTATGGATTACCTCTCCGATGATATCGGCAGAGGCTTGTGGAAAACCGATAATGCCGGGGAAACATGGCAGCAGATACTTGGACCTAATAACGGCTATCCCAATGTGAACTACGGCGGCAATGTATTCAGGGTAAAGCTGGGCGGACCCTGCGCAAGGTACCATCCTTCAGTTCACGGAAGGATAATAACCGGTACACTTAAAAATTCATCCGGCAGGCCTGATATTTATTTAAGCAATGATAACGGAAGCTCATGGCAGCTCATCAGCGCAGGCTCAACAATTACAGGCAGTACGGTTTCTATCCAGGTTCACCCTGATTTCCCGGATGAGATATGGGTAGGCACAGATGAAGGCCTGTGGATAACACGCGATAACGGAAACTCTTGGAGCGATAAGATATTTGGCGGCGATATAAACGGAGTCTACCAGATATTGTTAAAAAAGAATTCCGCCGGCGGTTTAACAGGATTTGTTACAACAGGTAAGCTTTACAGGCTGAATAATGACGCGTCATCAATTACGGATCTCACCGGCAACTTCGGATATTATTCAGGTTACGGGACAGAAATTATCGGCATCAGCTTTTATGATTATGACGAAAGCAGGCTCTACTGCAACATGATGGGTTACCCGGCAAAGATATCGCTTAATGACGGCGATAGCTGGGGCAGCCAGCTTGAGTTCATTCTTGAGCGCCAGTTTAACCCGAAGCATACTCTTGATACACAGGATAAAATCTATTCATCCAATATAATCAGCTTTCAGAATCCAGTCTTCCGTGATACATGGTACTCCAGCGGCGGCGCGGGACCCTTTATCACAACTAACCGCGGCAAATCATGGTGCTTTAACGGCGAGGGTATTGATATGACAGTTGTGTATGATGTTGCCTTCTCGCCCACAGGTGATATATACATTCCAATAAGTGACTGGGGCATGGCGCGGACAGATGACAACACCTATCCCAAAATTCTTGATTACTCGAGGAAGTATACCAAAGACCCTCCCCCGCCGGAAAATAACGGTGATTCATACATACCCAACGTATGCAGAACGCTTATTTCAAAATTAAACCCCAACCGCATTTATCTCATTGGTGGAAGTGTGTTCACTTACTACCCCGCTATGGTAAAATCAGAAGAGCGCGGCGCACCCAACACCTACCATATTATGCGGCCGCAGGGAGTGTTCTCATATCCCGATGCGGGACCCGGCTATGATGCAATTTTTAATGACGGCGATATTACCACCGATGGCGTTAACGATGTTTTAATTGTGCTCATGGGCGGCGGCATCTATAATCATAAAATATATGACGCATCAAACCCCGGCGCATATTGGTACGGCCTTTATTACAGCACAAACGGCGGCGTAACATTTGATAAATCACAATTCACAGGCTCTGCCGATGCCATCTATAAAAATTCAATTGTAAGCGGACTGTTTAATACCACAGATTACATCGAAGTTGACCCCGTTGATCCCTCCATAGTATATTTTTACATAGAAGGCGGCAATGAGTCAGGGGTACAGGCAGGCGGATTTTTCATGAGCAATGATTACGGAAGGACATTTTCATTTAAAAATTATGTAGTAGAAAACCCCGTTGTTGATTACAGGAATAAAGGCGCTATTGATGTGGATCCCCTTGGCAGCGGAACAATATGGGCCGGCCTCCGCAATTGCGGGCTCTACCGCTCCGATGACCGCGGCAGCAATTTCAGGAAACTGCCGGACTTCCGTTCTGTTTCCTATGTTGATTGCAAAGGCAGTGTGGTGGCTTTATTCGGTATGAATGATGGCGATGAGTTCAATAAATTATATTTATCCCGCAACAACGGCTCTTCGTGGGAGCACATTTACCTCACAGGTTACGGCGTAATTCCTTCGGTAAGATCGCTGAAGCTGCGCGATAATAAAGATGAGCTGTGGATCTCCACCGGCGGGCAGGGAATGTTCATCTATAAATATTGATAAAAGCAATTGTCCCCCCTTCGTTTTTGAAGGGGGGATGAAAAATCCGAATACTTATTTAATTGTAATTTGACTCATCATAAAATATACCTGTAAATTTTTACGGGGGTTTTTCTTTCTGATAAATACTTATAAAAATTTACCACACACCTGCGCCAAACTCAATGACATAGGTAAGCTCACGGATGCTTTTAAATCCTTTATTCTTAATGCCCACCCTTAAGCCCCAGAAATCTGTGATAGAGCTTAAGAACTTAAGCGGTGTGAACTTTACATTTGCCCTGAACTTAAGCCCGGTTTCCAGCACAAAATCAGTTTTGTATGATTTCCCTGTTCCATCGCTCTTCAATTCTTTGTCAACTTCTATTCCTGCTGCAAGATACGGGTCCATGAACCTTGATGCCGAGGGCGTTATAAGTATGTTATATCCAAAATCATCCAGGTTCTTGCCCTGCAGGTAGATCCTGTTCACCATCCAGCCGCCTATCAACGGAGTCTCGACATTCTTTATAATAAGCAGCGGAAAGCTTACCGCTATGCCAAATGAATTATTATACCTGCCCATAATACCGATAGATTTTATGAACTGGTCAGTTTCCCACCATGCGTCAATTGATTTCATGGTCGTATTTTCTGTTACATGCGGAGAGCTTCTCTCGAAATAATCCGTCATATCTTTTTTTAGCACAAGGTCAGTATCAGCAAGCACGGGGTTAGGCATTGCCCGCAGCTCGTACACAGCATTATCAGGCGCGTAAACACTATCGCGCACATATTTCCAGCGGTGCGGACTGTCTTCGGGCAGCGGCGGGAGAACTTTATATTCCGGCTTTCTTATCTTAGACATATACGCCTGGTACTGCGCCGTAAAAAGCTCACCTGATCTTATCACATCACGCAGGCCCCATGCGTCATTTTTCCTGATGTTAACATCATAGCCCGGCGTGTAGTAGCCGTCACCATTAACATCGGTGCAGCTTGCATGCTTGCCTTCTTCAACCAGTATGGTGAACGGCAGGCTTGTTTCAAGCGCTTCTATATCAACATTGTAGATATTATCATACCACTCCAGCGCATGCGCTTTTGCCGTCACCTGCAGAAGCACAAGAAAGTACTCGGTAAGCGTATCGTTAATTGGCTTGGCAAGGATATATACTTTAAATTTTGATTGCTCCGTATCATGGTGATGCTTCCCCAGCCCCGCTTCAGATGAATAGTAATGGTTGAAATCAATTTCCAGCCCGCGCGTAAATTTAAGATCTATCACAGAGCTGTCGAAATTATCTTTATTAAGCTTAAATGCCTTATGCTCTTTATTTTCTTCGGTGAAAATATTTTTCACCTGGTAATAAACCACCGGGCTGCCGTTATTCTTTTCGAACGGAAAGTTCTCAGGTATCATTATCTTCTTCCCGCTGCGGTTGTTCAATAGCGGCTCATCTGAAGAATACCAGAAGACCGGCGCGCAGTACGAAACGAACTCATGTATCGTCATGGTTTGCCTGTACCCGTGCCAGAACACAAAGGCATTTTCTACCCGCTCTTTCAGATCCTGTGCATGCAATGAACCGTCGTTAATAAATATAAGAGATACTATGATAATGATTACCTTAAAGCTTCTCAGGATATTTTTCAATTTCAGTATTGGTAAAATTATTTGAAAAATTACAGTAATGAATTTTATAAAAATTCTGCACAATATACTGAGTCCCCTACTACCTTTAAACCCCAAAATGTTAGCAGTTTACAGCCATCACTCTCATTACATATTATCCCTTGCCCAGTTTGCAGCCGCAGCAAGTGATTCCTTATAAGGAGGCTTCATCTCCTGGCTTAAGCCCGGGTATTTTTCTGCCCTTACAGAAACAATATAAACAATATCTTCGCGCGTTACTTTTTTTCCCGCAAAGCTCTTTATAATATCCACCATAAATTCAAAATCTACACCTGTACTTCCCCCGCCGGCTGATTCAAATCCTTTTATCAGTTTCCCCAGCTCAACCAGGTCTTTTGTATTATGCGCTTTCCCCTGTGAGAGTAACCTTACCTCTTCAAAACACATATGCCTGTGTACTATATTTGATATTTCAGCCGCATCCTGCCCGCGCACTGCTGCGCTGTTTGCAACTATGCGCTGTATATCTTTTACAGCGGCATAACCCAGCTTAAACCCGTATCCTTTTACAGGGATCGTGATGAAGCTCCTTGGCTCCATTTTATCAATGCTCATTATCTTTTCAACAAATATCTTCATATCCTCACCATTGGGTGATTCATATTCAAATGCATCGCTCACACCACCCGGCATCATTTTTACTTCCGGCATTTCCTGCTTATTTGTACCTGATGCATCCCTTATTTTATCG
>JAPUEV010000266.1:1421-8418 GCA_027492415.1 Ignavibacteria bacterium | reverse complement strand
TGAACATAATACCAAAAATGTAAAGAGTGATGTTATCATTGAACTGGCTGTCGAACTCCTCCCTGTAAAGCTCCTCAGATTTTCCGCTCTCTGACTGTTCTTCCAGAATAAACTGCCTCAGAAAATTATCGCTTCCAGAATCTGTAACCAATGACTTGTACTGTTCAGGGTCACTTTTTATCATAATAAAGAAGAGCACGAAGCTGGAGAAAAGGAACATTTTCAAAGGGGATACATATCTCTTCATCCTGCCTGAAATATATTCATGTGTTAAAAATCCAGGCCTGGTAAATAGGTATTTTACGCTTATAAAGAACCTGGAATCCCAGTCAAAGAATTCATCGAAAAAATGCTTAAAAATTGAAAATACCGTACGGTTATAGGGTGCTTCGCTGCTTTGACCGCAATTTGTGCAAAAATTACCCGAGAGGTCGGCTCCGCAATTCTGGCATAAATGTTTTATTGAATTATCCGGAATATCCATTTTGCAAAATACTTTGTATAACTAAATAATACAACAAATTTTAAAACTATCTACAATTTTTATACCGAACTTATCCCTTTTTTAAAACCGATAAAATCTCTATAATTGTGCTTACCATGCCACCAATATTGGCTTTTTAGCCTTTTTTTTCTAGGAGCCAGCTAACAAAACATAAGTTTTTTTTGATTTTTAACTGAATTAATTTTCAATAATCTATAATTATGTCAATAAAAGTAACCAATTTAACGAAATACTACGGCGACTATCTTGCAGTAGATAACATTTCGTTTGAAGCAAAAAAAGGAGAGATCCTTGGTTTTCTTGGACCTAACGGCGCCGGAAAATCCACAACCATGAAGATAATCACAACTTATCTTCCCCCAACATCAGGTACCGTAGAAGTTGACGGCTTTGATGTTGAAGAAAAATCTCTGGATGTAAGGAAAAAGCTGGGATACCTTCCTGAGCTTAATCCTTTATATTATGACATGAACGTAGTTGATTACCTGGATTTTGTCGCCAAGCTGGACGGCATCCCGGTAAACGAGATAAAGAAGAAACGCGAAGAAATGATCAAAGTCTGCGGACTTGAAAGTGTTCGCGGAAAAGATATTGGTACGCTTTCAAAAGGTTATAAACAGCGTGTTGGCCTTGCGCAGGCGATGATAAATAATCCGGATGTACTTATTCTTGATGAACCTACTTCAGGTCTTGACCCGAACCAGATCATCGAGATAAGAAATCTAATTAAAAAGCTTGGCAAAGAAAAAACAGTGGTACTTTCCACACATATCCTTTCAGAAGTTACTGCTACATGTAACAGGGTTATAATTATTAATAAAGGCAAGATAGTTGCAAACGGAACCCCCGAAGAGCTGCAGGCCAGGTCAAAAGGGCAAAGCGTGGTTATACTTGAAGTAAAGAATAACTGTGATAAAAATGCGCTTTCTGCTGCACTGAAGGATATCCGCAGTGTTAATAAAGTTGAGTTCGTAAAAGATAACGGCGACTCATTCCTCTTCAATATATACGGAGAGCATGGCGCTGATCTTAGAGAAGTAATATCAAACAAAGTAATGCAGCAGAAAGCTATGGTGCTTTCTATGCAGGCTAAACAATCATCATTAGAAGATATATTCAGGGAGTTAACAAAGTAAATTATGAATACAGCAAATATTAAAACCATTTTTTCAAAAGAGCTTAAATCCTACTTTAATTCCCCGGTAGCATACATTGTTATGATAGTTTTCATGGTAATATCAGGCTTCCTGTTTGCCATGAGCTTTTTCCAGGTGAATATTGCTTCAATGAGGGAGTTTTTCGGAAGCTTTTTTATTCAGCTTGTACTTTTTGTAGTCTTTATACCGGCTATAACAATGAGAAGCTTTTCGGAAGAAAAGAAACAGGGAACACTTGAGCTTCTGCTTACAAAACCTATAACTGATATAGAGCTAATCTTAGGTAAGTATTTATCTGCGCTTACACTTATAGTTATCACACTTTCTCCAACTATCCTGTATTTTATCATCATTAAAATGCTTGGACCCATTGCATTCTGGCCGTTTTTAACCAGTCTTCTGGGTTATATTTTAATGAGTGCATTTTTTATAGGGGTTGGCGTATTTGTATCTTCAATTACAGAAAATCAGATCATTGCATTTATTGTATCAGTTCTTATCTGCCTTTTCTTTTTCCTTTTGGGTAAGTTCCTGATGATATTCCCGCCGTCATTTGTATCGGTGTTTGAATACCTGACGACTGATTATCATTTAAGCAATATTTCAAGGGGAGTTATCGATTCCAGGGTTTTAATCTATTATTTTTCAATGATCTTTTTTACAATCTTTTTAACCAAGGTATCACTTGAAAGCAGAAAGTGGTAGAACTTTTTTATTCAATTAATTATAAAATAGCATTATAATATATATATGGCAGAAGAATTAGAAAATAAAGACGAATTACAGAACGAAGAATATTCTGTAGAAGAATCATCCGAAGAAGTTGAGCAGGATGAAAGGTTAAAAAGCAGGAAGAAGAAAACAGAGTCGAGAAGAAGACAGGCAATTATCAGTGTTTTACTTGTTGCCGGAATTCTTGTAGTTCTCAATATTATCGCGCTCAAGGTATTTTTCCGCTGGGATCTTACCCCGAACAAGATATATACATTAAGCGATGCCAGCAAAAATATTGTTTCAAAGCTTGATGATAAACTTGTTGTAAAAGCTTACTTCACTGATAACCTGCCTGCTCCTTATAACAATAACAGGCGCTACCTGCAGGAGCTTCTTGATGATTACAGAAGTGCATCAGGCAATAAGATTTCTTATGAAATAGTAAGCCCCAGCGACCAGGAAGAGCTGGAAAAAGAAGCTCAGAAATACGGGATACAGCCTGTGCAGGTCCAGTCGGTTAAGAATGACAGGGCAGAAGCATTAAAAGCTTATATGGGTGTTGTATTGCTCTATGGCGGTAAACAGGAAGTGCTTCCGTTCATTGGCAGCACAGAAAATTTAGAATACGATCTTACAGGTGTAATTAACCGTTTAACCCAGCCTGAGCTTAAGAAAGTTGGAGTGCTTTCAGGAAACGGAATGCCCGGTGTTGATAAGATAGCCAAGGTTAACCAGTATCTCACAAAGTTCTATAATGTAACAAATATTGATGCATCAAAAAATAACCCGATACCTGCTGATGTTAAAACACTTGTCGTTTTTTCACCTAAGGCACCACAGCAGCAGCAGCAGATGGGACAGCAGCAGACACCTCCGCCGGTAGTTCCGGAAAATATAAAATTTGCTATAGACCAGTATATAATGAACGGCGGTAAAGTGATATTCCTTATGAGCCGAGTTAATGTTGCTTCACAGCAGCAGTTCCAGATAGCCCAGGTAGTACAGACTGGCCTCGAGGATTTGCTTGAAAACTATGGCGCAAAGCTAAACAATACTATTATTACTGATAAGGAATGTGCATTTGTCCAGGTACCTGTACAGCAGGGTCCCCTTCAGATGTATACACAGATTCCGTTCCCATATTATCCCAAGATTGTGAATATCAATCACGATATACCTTCATTTGCAACAATAGGGCAGGTATTCCTGGGCTTCAGTTCAGATATTGACCTGAACGCAGCGGGTCCCAAAGGCATCAAAGCAGTACCATTATTAACAACTTCACCCAAAACCGGAGTATCAAACGAATTTGCAATAGTACAGGCATCTGGCACAATGCTGCCTGATACAATGTTCAAAGCAAAAGATCTGAGTGTTGGGGCAATATATGAAGGAAAGTTTAAAAGCTTCTATAACGGAAAAACCGTTCCTGCAGATACAACACAGGGTTCATCACCGGTAACAACAAGCGTAAAACCGGAAAGTCCTGATTCCAAAATAATAGTACTTTCAAACGGTGATTTTCCGCAGGATGAATTCCGCGGCCCGGATGAGAACTTATTATTCTTTGCCAATATGATCGATTATATGAGTGATGATGCAGGTCTTTCTATGATAAGATCAAAAGACGCTAATCCAAAACCGCTTGATTCCATAGAAGACAGTACCAAGGTTATTGTTAAATACGGAATGCTTGTCGGTCCTCCATTGCTTGTTCTGTTATATGGCATGATGAGATGGAGAAAGAAAAAAGCAGCAAGAAAATAAAATCATTTAAAGTAAAAACAAGTAAAGGTAATTAAAGCTGTATATGAATAAATCAATTAAAATATTACTTGCAGTATTTGCAATTCTAATAGCGCTATATTTTCTCTTTTTCAGAAGCGGGGAAAAGGTCTCAACGGATAAGCTTGATGCTAAGCTTTTTGTAGCGGATTCATCCAAGATAGATAAGATAGAAATTGTAAAAAACAATGAGACAGTGGTGCTTGAAAAAGTTAATAACCAATGGAAGCTTACAAAACCACTGGATTACGCGGCTGATACAACCAATATCTACCTGATGCTTAAGGATCTTAAGAACTTCACCATTGAAAGTGTTGCATCTGAAAATCCAGCAAAATTCAACAGTTATCTTGATACTGTAAATAACTCCAAGATATCAACTTACCAGGAAGGAAAGCTTCTTGGGACGTTTATACTGGGTAATACGCAGGCAGGCGATAATTCATTTATAAAAAAACCTGAAGATAACAGGATACTGCTTGCATCAAACTTAACAGCTGCGCTTTTTACAAAGCCATCAAAAGATTACAGGAATAAATTTATATTATCAATTCAGCCTTTTTCTGTATCAAAAGTTTCATTTAAATCAAATGATTCCAGTAAAGTAGATTTTACCGTTTCTAAGGATTCTGCCAATAAATGGAATATAGGCGGTGACTCAGTTTCAACTTCAGTAATGGAAGGTTTCCTGAATATACTTGCTAATTTTAATACTGATGATTTTAAAGATACAGTTATGACAACCTTCCCGGTGCCTACATACTCAATCACAGTTAATGCAACAGGCACACCAACAGTCATCAATCTGTATAAAGAGGTAAGCACAGATCCAAACGCGGCACCGGCATTCATTACACAGGTAACCGGGAATAACCAGTTATTCAGGCTCTTCAGTGCAGTTGCAAGCCAGCTGATGAAAAAAAGATCTGACTTCATACCGCCTCCGCCTCCCAAAACAACAAAATAATTTTATAAAAAAAGACCTGTTAATTTAACAGGTCTTTTTTTTATGATCTATAATTCAGCTGAATTAAAGACTTATTCTGCGGCTTTATTAAATTTCAACAATGCTGTGAAAGCTAATATATAACATATTGCCCCGGACCAGTATGATGCAGATATTCCGTAGTTCATTGCAATAATAATTGAAAGAATTGTTGCCATTACTGACATTACACCGTTAATTCCCCAAAGCCATGGTGTTATCTCAGCATTTTTAATATTCGCCATTTTCATTCCCACAGGGAACGCCATGCCAAGCACTAATCCCATGGGAAAGAGGATCAAAACCGATATTAAGATCCTGATTTCTGTAGAAAATTCCCTGAAATAATGAATAATAGAAGGTGTAACAAGCCCAAAGACCAATAATACAGCAAGCAGCAGAATAAACCTAGTCCGGCTGTTTGAGGATGCCCCGGGTTTATTGGTACCGCTTAACAGGCTGCCGATCCCGCTTGATAGGAGCATCGTGAAAAGTGCGGCTGCAAGAGAGTATGTTGGATGCCCCAGGAAAATATTCAGGCGCTGTATCTGTGAGATCTCTATCAGCATAAAACCAAGCCCTATTGCCATAAAGAAAATGAAATACTTGCCTGTACCTTTTACTGATACTTTTTTAGATGTAATTTTAAGCGGAACAATAATGCATAAAACTGATAGCCCCAGCATAGTACCTGCCAGTGTAATTAATATAAATATTGCTTTAGCATTAAAGCCCATATCCCATTCTTTCCAAAGCTGCGGATTGAACAGGTCCATAAATTTCATGTAATGGAAAAAGAAAGGCTTATCATCAGTAGGTGAGCTGATATTGATAGGGAAATTTTTATTGAAATCGTCCCGTGATCCATCAGTTGCAAGCTTCACAAAAACTGAGTCTGAGGCAGAAACAGGTGAAATAATATTTTCAAATTCAAATGTTCTGTTAAGGCTGTCAACCATGTTCAATTCACTTTTTGTAAACGGTGACTTGCTAATAAGCAGAGTTCCCGTACCGCTTCTATCCTGGAGGCGCTCCTGCTGCTGGCATTTTACCAGCATGATATGATCACGGATATTAGAGATACCTGATTCTTTAAGCGCATCGGCTGTGATATTCATAAGCCTGTAATGCTCAATAGGTTTTGCGCGGTAAAAGCGTGTTACTGTTAATATTCCGTCCGGTTTCAGCCTGCTTAAGAGCAGCTTCCAGGTTTCTACTGTGTACAATGCATTTTCTGTAAGTACAAATGCGCCTGAAGCCGCTGCAGACCAGTTATCTATAACAGATACCTGGATAATATCGAACTTACGTGCTGTATCCATTCGCTGGATATAGCTTCTGGCTTCATCGCCGACAAACTCAACATTTGGATATTTATCAAGGTGACCGGTAAACCCGCCGAAATCTCCGTTGATGGCATTATTCATATCCTTATTTATTTCTATACCCAGCACAGATCTTTGCCCGAAAGCCAGGGAAGAGAGCACATCCCTGCCGGCACCGCTGCCTATGATAAGAACATCACCGTTTGGCCTTAAATACTGCGCAAGATTAGAAACATCATATTTAAGATGGAAGAGCTCTGAAATATCACCGTTAAAATGTGATAGCACAGTTGTTGAATGCGCGTCAATATTCAGCATAAGCTGCCTGATCTTGCGTGAGCGGTCATATTTATTGCTTAAACCCCAGCCGAAAGGTGTTTCGTATTTGGTTGAGTCGCCATCTATGCTTACCCTGGAAAATGAGTTCCATTTTTCATAAAGCGGCTTATCTTCCCATTCACCTCTTACCCAGAAGAGGCGAAGTATCGGGTTATGCTGCTGGACAAGGACGGTATGGAATACAGAG
>JAPUEV010000266.1:0-1411 GCA_027492415.1 Ignavibacteria bacterium | reverse complement strand
CCGTAATTAATATTGAAAAAATTATTATAACTTTACCAAACGATGACTTTTTAAGTGAATCTTTATAAAAGAAATAGGCAGCCAGGGCAGAAAAAAGTGATGTTATAAATACCCCGGTAGGTCCGCCTGAAGTATTGAGCACAAGTACCACAAGGATGCATCCCAGAGAAGCCCCTATGAGATCAGAGGCATACAGCTTATTGACCGAAGCAGGAAACCTTGTAAGCAGCAGAGAAACGCAAATGCCGCTGAAAACGAAGGGTACAGATATTTCAGCATATGTAAATGCTGTTACAGTCATACCCAGCAAAGACATTCCATGAATGAACGGAATTAAAATATGTATTATAAAGCTTAACAGGGTAAGAATGCTGAAGTAAAATGCATTTTTGCTTAATATGGCATTAATATTTTCCTGCGGGAATTTCTTTGGAAATATATACACAATAATAGCGCCAACTGTCATGCCGAACATTGCCAGTGAGACTGCCATAAAGGCGAAATGATAACCCATAGTAACGCTGAATATACGGGTAAGCAGTATTTCGTACATTAATGTAGAAAGCGCTACAAGGAAAATTCCGATATATGTGTTCCTTGATACTGAAGCTGTAATTGGAGCAGAATTCATTAATATTTCTTAAGTTAAGCCCCAAAATATAACGGAGTTATATTAATTTAAATGTAAAAATAAATATAACTCCGTTCAGAAATAATTATTTTAAGAGAACCATTTTTCTTGTTTCTGAGTAATTTGGCGCAGTTAAAGAATAAAAATATACTCCGCTTGGGTAATTATCTGCATTCCAATCAATTTCATAAGTGCCTGGTCTTAGCTCTTCATTCAAAAGTACTGCAGCTTCTCTGCCAAGTGCATCATATATTTTCAGCAGGGAACGGTTGTGACCGTTCCTTGCAGGAATGCTGAATTTTATCCTGGTCGAAGGATTGAACGGATTAGGGTAGTTCTGGAACAGCGAGTAATTAACAGGAATATTCCCGGAAATAGGATGTATACCTATTGCAGGGACAAAATAAGTAACATTAAGCTTGTAAATTCCTATAGTTTGCTGAAACAGAATATTCCCTTTATCATAAATATAGATAGCTTCATTACTGTTATATTCACCCGGTAAAGGAGAAGTCTCAAAAAAAGTACTTCCTTTATTAGTTGATATATAACCGGGACGGGGAGTTGCATCCCAGCCACCTGCTATAATAATGTTGGGATCATCAGGGGCTGTTGTGATGCTCCATAAATACGTAGTATTATTAAGCAGGCTCCAGTTCAGTCCGAAGTTGGTTGATCTATATATCCCGTCTACTGAACTTGTATTGTAAAATAAATGGTAGGCGGTTTGAGGCTCATAAATGCTGCTGCACATTGCAGGTGATTCGCCAAAACCTGTTG
>JAPUEV010000265.1:6855-8469 GCA_027492415.1 Ignavibacteria bacterium | reverse complement strand
GCAGCACTTCTGCTGTTGTTAATAAGCTTGAGTTCGGCTTGTTAACATCAGGTGATGTAGCAAGGTATTTGTAAGCCTGCTCAATTGAGCCGTAAACAGTTGAGCTTGTGTAGACATAGCTTGTGCTTAGCTGTGACATCATGGTTTCATCGCCGGCTGAAATATTTGAATAGCCTTCCATCCTGATATTTACCATTCCGCCGTTATTGGGAATGTTGAATAATGCAGGTATCAGGACAATGTTATTTTTCCTTGCAGTAAAGTTAATTGCCCAGTACTCATCATTATAGCTTTTTACGCTGTTTATCAAAAGATCATCCTTATAAAGGAATTTAATGATCTTCTCAGGTCCGATAGTAATTGTGATTATTATCAGGAAATTATGCTCTTTGAATTCATCATCATTTGTGTTCAGCACAAGGTCACCAAATGTTATTGTGAAAGGATCGTAGATATTAACTATATCCTTTGGTGAATATATCTGTGAGAAAATGTTTGATGAGAACAAAAACAGGATCATGAAAATTGATATTTTGATAATTTTGTTCATTTTATGTTTTATTGATTTATAATTATCCCCAAAATCTTTGCTGTAATGATATTCTATTTCGGTTTAACACTAATTAATCACAGACAAGAATGTCTGTGTTACTGATTATCTTCAACCCACAATTGATATTTTCGCTTGTGGGCGATACTGGATTCGAACCGGTGACCTCCACGATGTCAACGTGGCGCTCTAACCAACTGAGCTAACCGCCCTTTACAATTTGCAATTAACAATCCCGCAAAGCGGGACTTCGAAAATTACTGTGTATTTTTCTTGTGAGCAATTATCAATAATATATATTGATAATCATTTTGATCTTTACAACGGATATTTTTTTACTGCAATTACGATGCGAATTAAATAAATCTTCTGACTTTGAATATGATACGGGGCAAGTTCACTTGCGCCGGAACAGGTTTAGCAGCCAGACGGGCTAAAATAGTTCATTATTAGACTACAAATTTAGTGAAAAATTGGGTAAAATTCAAGGAAAGGGAGAGTATTTTACAAGTGTTATTGGTGACTGCACCAAAAAAGGGTTGAAAAAAGCTTAAATTTTAATCTCAGGAAGAAGGTACCAATTTCCATTCCCCTTTGGAGATAACATCAATTTTGCTATCAATAACTTTAATGGCTGTATTATCATCAATTAAATATGATGGAACTGATATAGTTTTTGCAAGCTTTTCGAGTTTTTCTAAGGTATTTTCAGTAAATCCCGGATAATTTAGATGCGGATGAATCGCAAAATTTACAAAGCCTAAAGATTTAACAGTATCCGGAGGCAAAGTGTGATTACCGTAGGTAGTTCCGTATTGAGTCATTATCATACTTCCGGCACTCAATCCCACATACACTAACTTTTCCAGCAATTCCGGCAGCATGTCACGAATTCCGGATTTTATCATCCAATAGCACAAATACTGGCAATCGCCTCCGCCAACTAAAAGCGCGTCAGCTTCCTGCAGACTGTTGACCCAAAGCTCTTTTTTCATGGTGGGCAATGCAGTTAGCTCCATTAACCCCAGTGATCCCCAGCCTAAATCACAGAAAGGATCTCCCAG
>JAPUEV010000265.1:1165-6755 GCA_027492415.1 Ignavibacteria bacterium | reverse complement strand
GCTTCAACAAGCTTTAATAAAGCGCGCTGTGAATAGATAAGTCCATGTGTGCGGTTCAGGTTCCTTGCAATATTTTCCTTGTTTACCACAAGCCCGTCAATTACCTCTATCATCTTAACAAGCATGTAATAAAGCAGCATTGTGCTGTCGGGAATAATCATACGCTCAACAGATGAGTGTGATATATCACGCTCATGCCACAGGTTGACATTTTCCATTGCTGCAACTGAATTGCTGCGGATAACTCTTGCCAACCCGGCAATACGCTCGCATATAACCGGATTCTTTTTATGCGGCATTGCTGAGGAGCCTTTCTGCCCTTTTGTGAAGGGTTCTTCAAGCTCAAGCACTTCTGTCTTCTGCTGGTGGCGTATTTCAGTTGAAAATTTTTCGAGTGAACACGCAATAATTGCAAGCGTTGTCATATATTCAGCGTGTATATCACGCTGTATGATCTGTGTGGCTGCGTTTGCAGGCTTTAAGCCAAGCTTTTTGCATACATAACGCTCAACATACGGATTTAAATGTTCGTATGTTCCAACTGCTCCGGAAATTTTACCAACAGATACAGTTTTAATTGCAATCTTTAATCTGTCAATATCACGGTTAACTTCATCATACCACAGTGCGAATTTAAGTCCAAGTGTTACCGCTTCTGCGTGAACGCCGTGCGTTCTGCCAACCATCGGCAGGTATTTATACTTTTTGGCAATTTTACCAAGTGATATCTTTAATTTCAGCAGCTGCTTTAAGATAAGCTCCCCTGCTTCTTTCATTTGAATTGAAAGCGCAGTATCAAGCACATCAGAGCTTGTCATACCGTAGTGAATGAAGCGTGAGTCGGGTCCGACGTAACTTCCGACATTGGTAAGAAATGCTATGACATCGTGTTTAACAACAGCTTCGATATCATTTATCTTTTTTACATCGAATTTAGCTTTTGCCTTAATTTTCTTTAATGCAGATGTTGGTACAATACCAAGCTTATTATTTGCTTCTGAGGCGGCAATTTCGATCTTAAGCCAGGTTGCAAATTTATTTTCTTCTGACCAGATGCTGCCTATTTCGGGGAGAGTATATCGTTCTATCATACTGCAAATTTAACGATTTATTTTTGTTTAGGATAGGAAAAAAAGGAGGGGGATGAAAAGCCGGAAGAATAGAACCGGGAATATTATTCTGTTAAACGGAATTCAGGAAAATTAGAATTGTGATTAAAATTCATCCGGTGACTTTAAGTCATAGGATGAATTTGGCATAGATCCTGACATAAAAAAACCCCGGAAATAAATTCCGGGGTGACGTGAAAGCAGGCTTTAAGTGGGGAAAGAATACTAATTGCCTGCATTTTCAAACTCAATAGGAAACTTCTCAACATCACTTGTAACCAGCTTATTTTCTTTTATCTCATATCCCGCAAAATACCAGCTGTTATCATCCCTGCTTGTTACAAAACATTTTCCTTCTTTTATAAGGAAGGCAACTTCCAGGGTAATTTCATACCATTTGTAGTTTTTCTTCTTAATTTTTTTGAATGAGGTATTATCAACATTTTCAAAGAAATAAACATCGACTGATTTCTTTGGTGTTTTATCTTTTTCAATCACTGAAAGTACTATATCATCATTGCCGTCACCTGAAAAATCACCAACGCCGTAGCCAACAACTTTTATGTTCCACGGAAGCTTAAAGCTCAGCTCATCAAGCTGCTGCTCGGTCATAGTTTCGGACATCATACCCATGAACTCCTCGAAGTCCATTTCGTCCTGTGCTTTTACGTTAATTGTTGAAAAAAATAGAAAAAAGGAAGAGAGCGCTGTTAGAATAAATATTTTTGGCATCATGATGGTATAATTATAATTTTTAGAACTTCCGTGATGAAACAGGGCTAAAAATCTGCGGAGAGGGTGGGATTCGAACCCACGGTAGCGTTGCCGCTACAACGGTTTTCGAGACCGACCGATTCAACCACTCTCGCACCTCTCCATACAGAAATACCCTTAAAGTAATGGAGAAGCTCTTCAAATATAATTATATTATTTAGCGATGTCAAGAGGTAAAACACTTAAAGCGCTACTTTAACTGTTTTTTATTGATATATGACATGACTAAATCTTTACTTTTGGAACCTAAAAGAACGGTAAATAATAATAAAACACTGATAAATTCAATTAAAATCAGGTAAATATAGCTTAAATTTAAATAATGGGGTATGTAAATATTCAGGAAAAATAATACAAAAGTAAGTATTGCAGCCTTAAATATAGCCCCCCATTCATACTCAATCCTGTATATTTTTTGCGAAAAATAGTACAACACTATGAACATAATCATATATGAAAGCATCGTTGCAATAGCAGCGCCAATCATTGAATAAGGAGGTATTAATATAAAATTGAGAATAATATTGCTTACACAGCCTGCCGCCGATGAATAGATAAGATACCTGATCTTGTTCTGGAAAAATGAAGCGACGTTAAGATTCAGATACAAGCCTGAGAACAAATATGCAAGCAGTATGTATGGTACAATTACCAAGCCTGACCAGTATTTTTCATTCAGCAATGTATAGCCTGCTATGTTTAACCTTACCAGGTCATCTGCAAATAAAGAAAAGAAGAGGAACACAAGAAGTCCGCCGTAACAGAAATACGTGAACACCTTACTGAATATTTCTTTGTTGCTCTCGTCACTTTTCATTGTCATAAAGAACGGCGTCCATGCAACTTTAAAGCCGGTTATCACGAGGTTCATTACAATACCGATCCTGTAGCTGGCGGAGTAAATTCCCACTTCTGCGGAGCCTTTAAAATACTCAAGTATAAACCTGTCAATAAGATCGATGGATATCAGAAATACTCCGTAATATAAAAACAGGTGCGCATTCTTAAGCAGTACTTTTACTATACCTGGATCAATGCTTAAATTGAAATATTTTGCCGAGCTTATAAATGATATTATGAATAAAAATGTATATGAAACCAGGTATGAATAAAATATAGCCTCTATACCCATTTTGTAAAAGATTATAAGGATGATATTCACGGCTACATTCAGTATTACAGCAAGTGAGTTTACAAAGGAATACAGCTTTGAGCGCTGCAAGCTGTTTATAAGTATCATTGGGAAGCGGTAAAGCGAATCAGCAACCAGTATGAATGCCAGCAGACGTATAAGGTAAGCGTTTTGGACATTCCCCGTAATTTTTAAAGCTATCATATCGGCAAGCAGGTATATGACTGCGCTGAAAATTATTGAGGTAGCTGCGATGAGGAGTAAAGTTGAGCTGTAAATCCTGTTTTTCTGTGCCGGATCAGGGGCTTCAAGGAAATATTTCTGGAATGCTGTTTCCATTCCGTACAGGTAGAACACCGATACAAAGAACCAGAACGAATATACGAGCGAGAAAATACCATATTCAGCCGGCGGAAAATATAATGTGTAAATCGGCAGCAGCAGAAATGGCAATAGCCGGTTGAATACACTTCCTATGGTGTATATTATAGTATCTGAAAATATTTTATGTATTTGAGATGGCAAATGTTTTCTCTTATTGGTGAGATTGCTTCGTCACTTCGTTCCTTGCAAAATTCATCAGATTATTCCGGCTTTTTGGTAATACTCAGTAAGCTTTGCAAAGACGGAGCTGTATGAATGATATTTATCCACCCATTTTCTGGATTCTGCACGTTTAGCCATGCGAAGCTCTTCATTATCTATCAGCTCGATCAGCTTATCTGCGAGTGTATCTTTATCAGCTACAATAAATGGATTTTCAGGCAGCCATGTATCCATCCCGCAGTTCATATCGGTAATTGTAGGCAGCCCCATGCTAAGGGTTTCCAGTGAATTTATCCCGTAACCGGTGCCTCCCCTGTTGCCTATCTGGTCAATAGCAATATGGCAGGTCTGTTTTATCTTTAACACTTCATCTCTTGGGGTATTTTCCACCAAAAGGAATTCAATATCCTTTTGCTCTTTAACTTTTTCGATTGCTGCAAGTATTTCCGGTGTGCCTTTAACTATCCTGTGTGTAGGTGAGTGAATTATCCTGAGCTTATCACCTGCTCGATACTCTTCATCAGCAATATATGGAATACTGCTGTTATCGAACGGGAAGAACAGGAAACTAATATCCGGGTGTCTTAATGTATGGTCATATTCAAACGTTAAGTTAAGGTCGCTTATCTCATCCATTTCCCTTACAATGCCGCGTGTACGCAAGTCATCGCCAAAATAGCAGTTAACAATTTTCTTACCCTTCAATTTAAAAGCTTTTGCCAGGTGAGAGTCACTGAAAAAATCAATTCCGCCGTCAAAATGGATTATATCGAATGATTCAGCGTTCATTTCCTCGAGTGCCTTCAGGAACTTAGGCTTATTGCGGTTCTCACGCAGCTTCATATAAGCTTTTTCAGCCTGGTTCTTAGGCGCAAAGTACGGAAGGTGTGTCCATTTATCGATCTGTTCGGTCTTCATTTTGCTCTGCAGGTTATTCTGCTTGAACTCCCGCCATTTCATAGCGACCTTGCTCCTTGGCAGCGGGAGGTTAAGGCAAACATCCTCGGGGAAGTCATACGGTATCTTGTAAAATGTAAGCAGCCTTGCCGTCATACCGAACATGTTCTGCATATTCATTACATTATACGGCACGCCTGCAGTGTTTTCGGGAGCTATGTGTAAAACAGATCTTTTATTCAATCAAAAATCATTAATTTATTGATAAATATAACTAAACAGGAAAGGATTTAAAACGAAGAAAATCAAATATTAATGCAGATCAAAAACCTTCATCCATTTTTCCAAAGCAAAAGCGCGGTAAACTATTTTATCGTTAAAGCTCGGTGTATTCAACAACCCGAGTATTTTGCTTCTATCAATATACTTTCCCGAACGGAAATCATTATTAAACGTATCTTCAACCGTTCCCTTCATTTCATCCAGCCATTTTTTCTGGGGAACAGAAAATGCAAGCTTGCCTTTTCGCATTCTTATATCTTCGGGTATTTTCCCTTTTAATGATTTGCGCAGGACGCTTTTGGTCCACCCTTTTTGTATAAGCTTATCAAGGGGAATAGAAAAAACGAACTCAACCAGCCTGTAATCAAGGAATGGTATCCTTGCTTCCACAGAAAAAGCGCCGGAGTTACGGTCTTCATATCTTAAGAGTGAGGGTATTGATATATTCCATACATTGGATAAGCGGTTTGCCTCGAGTCCGGATGCAGCGATCATTTCATTGAAAATATCCCTTCGGTTATGTGATGAAACAAATCCGGGCTGAACAAATGCGCTGCTGTTCTTAATTACATGCCTGTAGCGTACGGAACCGGTATTAAAATATATCAGGTTCTGTAAAAATTTATTATACCCTAGGTTAGATGTCTTTACACCATTTACAAATTCTGAGACAAATTTGAAGGGGTTCAGCAAATTGCGTTTTAAATGGAACGGGAAAAAAGAGAAATATCCAAGCAGTATCTCATCACTTCCCTGGCCGTCAAGCACTACTTTAATTCCTGTTTCATGGATTTTTTTGAACACACTCCACTGAGCAAATACTGTTGCGCCGGTATACGGCTCATCCTGG
>JAPUEV010000265.1:0-1155 GCA_027492415.1 Ignavibacteria bacterium | reverse complement strand
ATATGTCATTTTATCTATATCAGCAATTAAACCATTCACATCGGGGAAAAGGTAATACGAAGTTGAACCTGTCTGATTCACAACTTCTTCTACGAACGGACGCTCATCTATAAGCGGGTCATCATAACATGCAGTAAAGGTTTTCTGAATTTCGGGTTTTCCTTCGTTGTGGAGGATATCATGCATAATGCAGACTATAGCAGAGGAATCTAGTCCCCCGCTTAAACAGCTGCCAACTTCAACATCACTTCTTAAATGCAGGCGCACGGAATCATACAGAAGGTCATAGAAATCCTTATACAGGTTTGTTGTATCCTGCATAAATCCTTTATCAGGCAGGTTGTACCATCTTGAAAGCCTGAACTCATTGTTCTTAATTGTGAACTTATGCCCTGCCTGTACTTTTGTAATATTTTTATAGAAAGTATTTTCAGTGTGATCGATGAAGTTAAAGACAAGGTAATCATATATTGTATCGTCATTAACGGTTTTATCGATACCGCAGCTTAATATCTGTTTTATTTCAGAGCCGAAGATAAGCCTGTGTTCATCCTTGTAAAAATATAACGGCTTAATTCCAAACCTGTCACGTGAGCAGAATAATGTTTTTTCCTGTTTATCCCATATAGCAAAAGACCACATGCCGTTAAGCTTGTGCAGGCAGTCTTCGCCCCACTCTTTGTAAGCATTGAGTATCACTTCTGTATCTGAATCAGTATGGAATTTGTAGCCTTTTTTCTTCAGCTCATTACCGACTTCAATGTAATTATAAATTTCACCGTTAAACACAATTACGTAGCGGTTTTCTGTATCAAATAAAGGCATATTTGATATTTCGCGGAGATCAATAATAGCAAGGCGTGTAGAGCCGATGCTGCAGTTATTTTCAGTAAATACGCCGTTACCGTCGGGTCCGCGGTGCAGGATTATCCTGTTCATTTCGCTCACCCTGCTGCCATCAGCCGGTGCGCCGTCAAAATTATATATTCCGGATATTCCGCACATAAGCTATTTGACTGCTTCCCCTGTATCTTTGATATGTTTTGGTATTATTGTATACATTGCAAGCGGA
The DNA here is from genome assembly GCA_027492415.1 of Ignavibacteria bacterium. Taxonomy (GTDB): domain Bacteria; phylum Bacteroidota; class Ignavibacteria; order Tepidaquicellales; family OLB5; genus OLB5. The sequence continues at coordinate 83 of JAPUEV010000265.1, read as the reverse complement.
ATAAGTATTGTGAAGATAGTTAACGCTTTATCAATTTCCCTAAGCCTTGCAATAAAAAAGAAAGCAAAGAAATAGAATAAAGG
>JAPUEV010000264.1:5765-8469 GCA_027492415.1 Ignavibacteria bacterium | reverse complement strand
GGAATAGATCTTACTAAAAAAATTAAATCATCTTACCCATATATTGAGGTAATAGTTATTACAGCATTCGGCCAGATAAAAGATGGTGTCGAGGCAATGAAGAACGGAGCATTTGATTACCTTGTAAAAGGTGATGATGATGATAAGCTTCCATTGACAGTTAAGCGTGCTTATGAAAAAGCTATGATGCACCTTGAAGTTAAGGAACTGAGAAGCCGTATTGATTCCAAATACGCTTTCAGTAAAATAATTGGTAAATCAAAAAAGATATCTGAAGCAATTGAGTTTGCCAAAAAAGCAGCACCAACTGATACAACTATACTGTTACTGGGTGAAACCGGAACAGGTAAAGAGCTTTTTGCCCATGCAATTCATAATGCAAGCAAGCGAAGTAAAAATAAATTTATAGCCGTAAACTGCAGTGCTATACCAAAAGACCTGCAGGAGTCAGAGTTCTTCGGGCACAAAAAAGGTGCTTTTACCGGGGCTGTTTCAGATAAAAAAGGATATTTTGAAGAAGCTAACGGCGGCACAATATTCCTTGATGAAGTAGGGGATATGTCACTGCAAACCCAGGCCAAATTGCTAAGAACCATCGAAGAAAAGACTTACATGAGAGTCGGCGACCCGAAAGAACATAACATTGATGTAAGGATAATTGCAGCGACAAATGTTGATCTAAGGTCTGCAATTTCTGAAGGTACCTTCAGGGAAGACCTTTATTACAGGCTCAATACTTTTACTATTCATTTACCCTCGCTAAATGAAAGAACTGATGATATCGAAATACTTGTGAGATATTTCGCAGATTATTATTCAGAAAAGCTGAATAAACCTCTCGAAAAATTAAGCGACGCGTTCATTAACCGCCTTAAAGAATACAGGTATAATGGAAATATCAGGGAGCTTAAGAATATTATTGAAAGAGCTGTTATCCTTGCCCCGGGCAATGAATTAAGCGAATCACTTCTGCCGGAAGAGAATTTGAAACCATATTCCGCCAATTTACCGCACTCCTTAGAACAGATAGAAAAAGAACATATCCTGAAAATTCTTAGCGAATTTAAAGGAAATAAAACCCAGGCTGCAAAAGCTCTGGGAATAGGCACTGTTACATTATACAGAAAGCTGAAGGAATACGGAATAGATTGAAGTTATTTTAAACCCTTTCATATTGGAACACACCATTTCATTTTGAAATACCCTTTTCATAAATATCATTAAAAAAATCGTTTAATTAGCCATTTCCTATGGCACGGGAATTGCTATATCCATTAGTAAAACAACAATCAAAATGATATTAATATTAATGTTTTTGATCGGATTTTTGCTTTTTGCAATGTTCTTCAGGTTAACAGAAAAAGGAGAAAATATACTGTGACCATACTATTTGTTATAAGTATCGTGGTTTTTGCATACCTGGTCTATTCACTCATTAAAGCGGAAAGGTTCTGAGGGTAATGGATATTTTAGCATCTGCTGTTATAGTTGTGATATCAATACTGCTGGCTATACCTTTAGGAAAATACTGTTCTAAAGTGTTTAAAGGTGAAAAGTCACTGTTAGATTTCCTGGAACCTCTGGAAAATTTTATCTTCAAAGTCAGCCGCATTGATCCTAAAGCTGAAATGGACTGGAAACAGAACCTGAAGGCACTGCTTACCATTAATCTGGTTTGGTTTGTATGGATAATGTTCGTTCTGCTTACTCAAACATACCACCCGTTCTGGAATCCTGATAATATAGTTTCTATGGAGCCGACCCAGGCATTTAATACTGCCGTAAGCTTTGTCACAAATACAAATCTTCAGCATTATTCCGGTGAAACTGGCGCTTCATATTTATCGCAATTACTGGCATTGGTGTTCCTGCAGTTCGTTTCAGCAGGTACAGGTATTGCAGCCCTTGCATTACTTTTTAAAGGACTCCATAACCGCACTTCAAAGAACCTTGGTAATTTTTACTATCACCTGGTTAGATCCTGTACAAGAATATTACTCCCTTTATCTGTAATTCTCGGAATTATTCTTCTTTTTAACCAAACCCCCATGACGTTCAAAGGCGGAGAAACAATAGTTACACTGCAGGGAGATACTGTTACTGTTGCTCGCGGACCCGTTGCAGCAATGGTTGCTATAAAGCAGCTTGGTACTAACGGCGGCGGCTTCTTTGGTCCTAACTCAACTCACCCGTTTGAAAATCCAAACGGCATAACCAATGCCGCAGAAAATATTGCGATTATACTTATACCTATTGCAATGGTATTTGCGCTTGGATTCTATCTGAACCGGAAAAAGCTTTCATGGATAATTATGGCAGTTATGACTGCCGGCTACCTGGCACTGCTTATACCAACAGTTCTGCAGGAAACAAATGGCAACCCGATGATAACCCAAATGGGCATCACTCAGCCACAGGGCAGCATGGAAGGCAAAGAAGCAAGGTTCGGACCCGTGTTATCATCACTTTGGGCAATTTCTACCACAGTAACCTCCAATGGATCTGTTAACGCAATGCACGATAGCTTTACTGCATTATCAGGAACATTCATGATGCTGGGAATGCAGCTCAATGCATTCTACGGCGGTGTTGGTGTAGGCTTCATCAACATGTTCATATTTATGATAATAGCTGTATTTATTTCCGGGTTAATGGTTGGCAGAACTCCGGAATTCCTTGGCAAAAAAATAGAAGTTCGGGAAGT
>JAPUEV010000264.1:0-5665 GCA_027492415.1 Ignavibacteria bacterium | reverse complement strand
AGATTTATTCCGATTATTGGACCATTAATGATAGCCGGATTGCTTTCACAAAAGAAATATATTCCTGAATCTTCTGGAACACTTAAGCTGGATTCAACAATGTTCGGTGTAATGCTGTTTGCAGTGATTTTAATTGTCGGCGCGTTACTATTTATTCCCGCTTTGGTTTTAGGACCGGTATCAGAATATTTAACAATTATAAGATAAAGAGTATTTTTAATATAATATGAGTAAACATCAAAGAGTAGCTAAACTGTTTCAAAAAGAGCTTGTCCTCACAGCGTTTAAGGATTCATTTATTAAGCTGAATCCAAAAGCTATGATAAAAAACCCTGTAATGTTCGTAGTGGAAATAGGAACGCTTATAATGCTGGTTATGAGCTTTTACCTTTTGGCAAAACCTGATGCTGTTCAGGGCAGCTTTGCATATAATATTGCAATTACACTTATACTATTTGTAACTGTGCTCTTTGCAAACTTCGCCGAAGCACTGGCTGAAGCAAGGGGTAAGGCGCAGGCTGAAACTCTACGCAAAACCAGGCAGGAGACCCCCGCAAACGTAATTATGCCGGGCGGTGAAATAAAAAAAGTCATGTCATCAGATCTTAAAAAAGGCGATGTTTTCATAACTATAGCCGGCGAAATTATTGCAACTGATGGCGAGATCATTGAAGGCATTGCTACTATTGATGAATCTGCAATTACCGGTGAATCAGCCCCGGTGATACGTGAAGCCGGTGGTGACCGTTCAGGTGTAACAGGCGGCACTAAGATTCTGACTGATTCAATTAAAGTGCAGGTTACAACAGAAAAAGGGGATTCATTTCTTGATAAAATGATAACTCTGGTAGAAGGTGCAAAAAGACAGAAAACACCTAACGAGATAGCGCTGACAATATTGCTTTCAGGATTTACCATTATGTTCCTTATAGTAACCGTTACACTTGAACCTTTCGGAAGATTTGCCAGTACTCCTATTGCTATTGCTTCACTAATATCATTATTTGTCTGCCTGATACCTACAACTATCGGCGGACTCCTTTCCGCAATAGGTATTGCGGGTATGGATAGAGCATTAAGAGCGAACATTATTGCAAAATCCGGCAGGGCTGTTGAAACTGCCGGTGATATTGATACATTGCTTCTTGATAAGACCGGAACAATTACTATTGGTAACCGTAAAGCAACTAATTTCTATAATGTAAACGGAATGCCTGATAGTGACTTTATAAAATACTGCGCTTTAAGTTCAATTTCAGATGAAACACCCGAAGGGAAATCAATAATAGAGCTTGCAAGAAAAAGTAATATTGAAGTCAACCTTAATGATCACATAAATGATACATTCGTAAAATTCACTGCGCAAACTAGAATGAGCGGTATAGATACATCCGGCGGAATTTCCGTTAGGAAGGGCTCTATTGATACTATCAGGAGCCTTGTTCAGGCTTCCGGCGGATCTATACCTGTAAATATGCAGAAAATTGTTGATGATATAGCAAATAACGGAGGTACACCGCTTGCTGTTGCCGTTAACGGCAAAGCAGCAGGTGTTATCCAGCTTGAAGATATCATCAAAACCGGCATACAGGAAAGATTTGAGAGGTTAAGGAAAATGGGTGTTAAGACCGTTATGGTTACAGGTGATAACCCATTAACAGCAAAATTCATTGCCGGCAAAGCAGGCGTTGATGATTTCATTGCCGAAGCTAAACCTGAAGATAAAATGAATTATATCAAGGCTGAACAAAAAGGCGGAAAGCTTGTTGCAATGATGGGTGACGGCACCAATGATGCGCCCGCACTTGCACAGGCTGATGTTGGCGTTGCTATGAACTCGGGTACGCAGGCTGCAAAAGAAGCCGGCAATATGGTTGATCTTGATAACGATCCTACAAAACTGATAGAAGTGGTTGAAATTGGCAAGCAGCTTTTAATTACCCGTGGTGCATTGACAACATTTTCAATTGCCAATGATGTTGCTAAATATTTTGCTATCGTTCCTGCGTTATTTATAGCGTCAATTCCGCAATTACAGGTGCTGAATATTATGGGACTTACTTCACCAGGCTCAGCAATTCTTTCTGCGGTGATCTTTAATGCGATAATTATCCCGATCCTTATTCCACTGGCTTTAAAAGGTGTTGCCTACCGCCCCCTTGGGGCTGAAAGCCTGCTTGCCCGCAATCTGCTTATTTACGGACTCGGCGGAGTAATAGTCCCCTTTATCGGGATAAAAATTATTGATGTACTTCTGACAATTTTAAAATTAGTCTAAACAAATAAAATGATAAAGAATTTAAAAAGCTCGTTGATCTTAACAGTAATATTAATTGTAATGTTCGGTGTGATATATCCATTATTGATCTATACTATCGGTCTTGCATCTCCAAACAGCTCAGTCGGCTCACCCATAGTTAAGGATGGAAATATTATAGGATTTGAAAATGTTGGACAAAGCTTCACTGATGATAAATATTTTTGGGGCAGACCCTCCGCAGTAGGTTACAATGCTGCATCAACCGGGGGCTCTAATAAAGGACCCTCAAACCCTGATTACCTTGCAGAAGTTCAGGGAAGAATAGATACGTTCCTTGTGCATAACCCGGGGGTTAAGAAGGAAGAAATTCCATCAGACCTTGTCACTGCATCCGGTTCAGGTATTGATCCCAATATAACACTGCAGTCTGCTGTGATACAGATAAAGAGAATATCTGTAGTCAGGAATATTCCGGAATCTAAGTTATTGGAACTGGTTACTTCCTCAATTGAAAAAACTGTTCTTGGAATGCCGGTAATTAATGTTTTAAAATTAAATTTAAAGCTTGACGAATTAAAATAACATCAATTTTATGTTCACATTAAAAATGAAAAATGAAGAACATGACCGTGAAGAATTATTCACAGAAATGCTGCCCGTTATTGTTACATTATTGGGCTTATTAGCAGTTTTAATACTATATTTTCTGTATGATTGAATTTTCACTTGGAATAGAATTTTAGCTTTAAAGCAAATAAAAATTAAGATATTATAGTTACTCTGCATGTATATTTTTTAAGGCAGAGTTTTACTGTCTATAAATGGTTAATCCAATTGATCTGAAATATGATGCCGCAGGACAGAATTTTTACCAGCTTATTCAAAAAGGCAGGCGTGGCAGCTTTAAGATATATATCGGGCTTGCTGCCGGGGTAGGTAAAACTTACCGTATGCTGCAGGAAGCACACCAGCTGATAGCTAAAGGTATTGATGCTGCAATTGGATATATAGAAACTCACAACCGGCCTGAAACCGAAAAGCTGGTCCATGGCATTCCTTTAATTCCCAGAAAGCATATTTACTATAAAGGCAGAGAGCTTGAAGAAATGGATCTTGATGCAATTCTTCTGCGCAGACCCGAAGTAGTGGTAGTTGATGAGCTTGCCCATACCAATGCCCCCGGCTCAAGGAATGAAAAACGGTACCAGGATGTTGAAGAGCTTTTAAATAACGGTATTAATGTTATCAGCGCGTTGAATATACAGCATATAGAAAGCCTGAATACAGTGGTCGAAAATATCACAAAGATCAAAGTCGCTGAAACTGTTCCTGATAAAATTATCGGCCTTGCCGATGAAGTAGTGAATATTGATCTAACCGCTGATGAGCTGATACAAAGATTAAAAGACGGAAAGATATACAAGAGTGATAAAATACAATCAGCCCTTATAAATTTCTTTAAGCGTGAGCATCTTCTTCAGTTAAGAGAGCTTGCATTGAGGGAAGTTGCCAATGCAGTAGAAAAAAAGATCAATCTCGAAGTTACATCTATAGATAAAGCTCCCGATGAAGTGGTTCTTGTGTGCCTGGGGAACGACCCTGAAAAGAACGATAAAATAATAAGGAGAAGTGCAAGGATCGCTGAACGATTTGAAATGAAATGGTTTGCTGTATATATTGATACACCTGAAAATTCATTTGAAAATATTGATCTTAAGCTGCAGAGGTATATCATCAATAATTTCAAAATGGCTACTGAGCTTGGCGGGATAAGCGAAAAGATAAAAGCTCCTGATGTTGTTGAAGGAATACTTGATTATGCCCGTGAAAAAGGTGTATCAAAAATAGTGCTCGGCAAACCCGGAAAAAAAGGTTATTTAAAGAAAATAGTCACCACTTCGATAGTAGATAAGCTTATAGAAAAAGCTTCGAAGGAAGAACAGGAATATGATATTGAAATTATTGCATAATAAATTCCACATAATATGAAAATTAAGCTTAAAACACTCTTTCTGCTCGGTTACCTGCTGCTTGGAGCTATTGCTATACTGCTTGGCTCAACAGGTATTTATTTCATTGAAAAACTTTCCTCAACACCTGATAAGATATTAAAGGATAATTACGGAAGTATTATTGCCGCACAGAATATGATTGATGAGCTGGATAACATGGATAATGCTGTCATTACATATGTTTCAGGCAAGCCCGATAAAAGTATCGCTGATTCACTCTTTGCAAATGCCCGCAGAAAATATATCTCAAACCTCTCGCAATGCGAAAGCAATATCACAGAGCCCGGTGAAAAAGAAATGCTCTCTGCCATAAGAAGCAGCTCCGAAAAATATATTTCAACTTTTGAAAATAATAAGCCGATCCTCAGCAATATTGCGGTTTATGACTCTTTAGTTTCACCCCAATATGCGGTTTTAAAGAGCTCCTGCTACAGCCTGCTTAACCTGAATCATAAAGGCATGCTTAACCGGCGCGATGAAACAGTGAAGATCTCCGATAGCGCAGAGCTCTATATGCTTATCATATCTGCTGTATCACTTTTGATAGTGATCTTTGCGATATTCAGAGTACCCACGCTTGTTGTAAATCCAATTAACGAATTCACAAAGAAGGTTGAAGCTATTGCGGCTAAAAAATATTCTGAAAGAGTTGATATTAGCTCTGGTAACGAGCTTGGCAAGCTTGCCGTTTCATTCAATAATATGGCTGCTAAGCTTCAGGAGTATGAACAAAGCAATATCGAAATGCTGATTGCCGAAAAGAAACGCGCTGAGGCAATTGTAAAAAGCATGATAGATGGTATTATTGTGCTGAATGAAAAACATGATATAATCCTGGTCAATAATATCGCTTCTGAATTGCTGGGTATTACTGAAAAAGATCTCATCGGCAGGAACATGGATGATATCTCACACTATAACAGCCTTGTAAAAAATTTAGCTGAAGGATTTACAAAACACTCCGGTGAAAAAGGAGATCTGAATTACATCAGGATAGTTTTCAGGGAAAGGGAAGAGTATTTCCTGAAAGAAATACTGAATGTTACAGATGAGGCTAATTCACAGAAAACTTTAGGCTTTATCATAATTTTAAAAAATGTTACGGGGTTTAAGGAGCTTGATGAGCTTAAAAGCGGCTTTGTAGCGACTGTTTCCCATGAGCTTCGTACGCCGCTTTCGGCCATGAACATGAGCCTCCGCCTGCTGCAGGATGAACGCATAGGCACTATGAATGATGAACAGAAACGCATCACATCAGCTATGAAGGATGAAGTGAAAAGGCTGCTACAGCTTGTAAATGAGCTTCTTGATCTGTCCAAAATTGAGTCAGGCAGCGAAATACTTAAATATCGTGAAGTTAAGGCCGACGAGCTTGTTGATGCCGCAATTACTC
>JAPUEV010000263.1 GCA_027492415.1 Ignavibacteria bacterium | reverse complement strand
GGATTATACCGGCAGTATTCACCAGGTTGGCGTAAGCAAAGATAATAAAGATGCTCCGACATGCAATAACTGCCACGGCAACCACGGTATAGTAACAAAGAATCTTGATAACAAGCAGGAAAAAACACGTGACCTTGTTAACCTGTGCAGCAACTGTCATAATTCCGTAGAGCTTGTAAAGCGCAATGACCTGCCGACAAATGTAACAGAAACATACAGCGAGAGCTTCCACGGGCTTGCTACAAGAGGCGGAAGCAGGGAAGCGGCTAATTGTGAAAGCTGTCATGGTAACCATAACGTAAGGCCATCAACAGATTCGCTATCAACAATTAATAAAAAGAACCTGCCGCAGACATGCGGTAAGTGCCACCCGGGAGCTACCGAAGTTCTGTTCACAAAAAAGATACATTTGACAAATCTTGAAGAAGATTCACCAATGGTCTTCTGGACCTCAAGATTTTATATGTTCATGATTTTCGGACTAATAGGATTTATGCTGCTGCATAATATCCTTGACTACAGAAGGAAGAAACAGCTTTTAAAAAAATCAGGGAACAAGAGCAAAAAATGAGCAGCCAAGGAAAATATGACGATATAAAATATTTAAGAATGAGCGTAAGCGAAAGGATTCAGCATTTCCTTCTGTTTACAAGCTTTATTACATTGATCCTCACAGGCTTTGGATTAAAATTCCCGGAAGCATTTTGGGTAAAATGGATAGTATTTATTATAGGTGACCATGCATTTGAAGCCAGGGGAATTGTACACAGGATAGCATCGGTAGTTATGATAGCCGCATCACTTTATCATTTATACTATATATTATTTACCGCCAGGGGGAAGCAGCTTGTAAGAGATTTCCTTCCATGCAAACAGGACCTGATCGATTTTAAAGATTCCATGCTTTACCTGCTCGGGCAGTCAGATGAAAAACCAAAGCTGGGTAGATTCAGCTATATTGAAAAAATGGAATATTGGGCTGTTGTATGGGGAACTGTTATTATGGGTGCAACAGGCGCAATATTATGGTTCGAAAATACCTTCTTAAAGATTGTAGGCACAACAGGAATGGATGTATCAACAACAATTCATTATTATGAAGCAATCCTTGCATCGCTTGCTATTCTTGTATGGCATTTTTATTTCATTTTCATTAATCCCGATGTGGCACCTATGAATAAAGCATGGTCAAAAGGTTACTTAACACGCCACCAGATGGAAAATGAACATCCGTTAGAGCTTGAAAGATTAGAGAATGAAGGAAAACAGAATTCTGATGAAGAATCTAAAACCGAAGAAAATGAAAATTCTGAAAGTGATAAGGTTACAGAAAATTTGAATAAACCTGAAAAGATGGATATAATTGAACCCGGTAAAAAGCAGGTGGTGAAAAATACCCCTGGTGGGTCAGCAGAAGTGAGTAAAAAGGAAACAGAATAAAATAATACAATTGATTTTTTAGTTATATATTGATTAACAGATAAATTATTATGAGTGAAGAAAAAACAAAAGAGTTAAAACCTGTAAAGTTCTTTAAGAAAATACGCGGATACAGAAGATTTATCCTATTTACAGGTATTTATCTCGGTTTATTTATTTTATTGTTTGCAGCTTCAGCAGAATATACTTCAAGGCCTGCATTCTGTCCAACCTGCCATTACATGGAAACATTTTATCAAAGCTGGAGGACATCTGCTCATAATAAGGTTGATTGTGTTGAGTGCCATTTTGAACCCGGACTATCGGGTACAGTTAAAGGGAAGCTAAATGGTTTGGTGCAAATAGTCAGTTATGTTTCCCAGTCATATAAAAAGCGCAAGCCATGGGCAGAAATTCCGGATAACACTTGCGCACGCTCAGGCTGCCATGAAATGCAGAGTATAAAGGATTCAACTTATAACTACAAAGGTGTAAACTTCTCTCATAAAAATCATTTACAGGAGCAAAGGCGGGGCAAATCACTCAAATGTACAAGCTGCCACTCACAGGTTGTGCAGGGCTCTCATATTGAAGTGACAGAATCAACATGTTTTACCTGTCATTTTAAGAAATCAGATGACCCTGAACATAAATATGATAAGCTTGCTAACTGTAACACATGCCACAGCTGGGAAAATAAGACCAAAGAGCAGATGGCAAGCTACAGGTATGACCATACCGGTGTAGTTGAAACCAAAATGGCATGCAATGATTGCCACTCTAATGTTATTTCAGGTGCAGGCAATGTTGGTAAAGAACGCTGTTTCCAGTGTCACTTTGAAACTGAGCGTCTTGAAAAATTCAGTGATACCAAGCTGATACATGAAACACATATTAAGAAGCACAGCATGAAGTGCAATACCTGCCACAGTGAAATTGAGCACAAGGTTCAGAAGATGGATCCAACTGCTCCGCCGGATTGCCAGTCATGCCATACTAATGCTCATACTTCACAGGTAAGCCTGTATACCGGCGAAAACGGTTTCGGAGTTGAAAAAACACCAAGCGCCATGTTCCTTAACGGTATAAACTGCAGGGGATGTCATATATTCCATGAAATGGATAAGATGGAGATCAATACATCAAAATCAGGAGGCAAAGCTTGTGAAAAATGCCATGGAAAAGGCTATGATAAGCTTGTTGACCAGTGGAAAGCCGGAACAACAAAAAGGGTTGCTACTATTAATTCTATCTATAAAACTGTTGTCCCGATAATATCCAGAAGTACCAGCGAAAATAAACAGAAAGCTGAAGAGCTCTTAAGCCAGGCTGAACATAATATTAAAATAGTAGAAGTTGGCAAGAGTGTACATAATATTCAGTTTGCTGATAAGCTGCTCATAGGTGCTTATGGTTTGATGAAAAATGCCTTATCAACAGTTGGCGCCGCAAATTCTCTTCCTGAATTCAGCTCAGCTAATGAATTCATTCCCAATGAATGCTATAGCTGCCACTCAGGCATCCAGGAAATAAATGTGAAAAAATTTGATATGAATTTTTCTCATAACAAACATATTGTTGAGCAAAAGATAAATTGCAATAAGTGCCATTCCAATGAAACTAAGCATGGAACGTTAATAATTACCAAACAAAGCTGTAATAACTGCCATCACTCTGAAAGTAAATCAAATAATGCCTGTGCAAACTGCCATAAGTTCCAGGAACAGGTTTACAGCGGAAGTTATCTCGGCAAGAATACACCTGATTACATGAAAACAGGCGGTGCAGGATGTACTGATTGCCATGTAGCGCAGGATAAGGTAGTTAAGCCGGATAAGAAAATATGCCTTAAATGCCACGAAGCAGGATATGATGACCAGATGGATGACTGGAAAGCCGATGTTAAGAAAATATCCGGTGAGCTGGGTGAGCTAATTCAAAAAACCAAAGGGATGGATCTAAGCAACGAAGATAAAGCTGAAGTGGATGATGCCAGGAAAATTCTGAACCAGATCAGCTCATATCCCAGTATCTATATACATAATTATGATTTGATTTCCACAGCATTAAACGAGAAGAAAAAGAAGTTAAAAAATATAGTTAAATAATAATAGAAATAAATTATTGTTTTCCTGTAAGTATATAAAAGATAATTTCATTAAATTTACAAAAAATAAATAACATTTTTTTTTAACACATTAACCAATTACTGATAAGAGGTAAGAAAATGAAAACCAAAATAACAATCGCATCACTGCTTGTTATTGTATTTGCAGCTTATAGCTTTTCATTTGCTGATGTTGCCCATAAAGCAGCAACAGGCAAATATGTAGGAGCCGTAACCTGCGTGGGAGCATGCCATAAATCCGATAGCCAGGGTAAACAGCTGGATATCTGGCAGAACAGCAAGCACTCACAGGCATACAAAACACTTCAGACACCTGAAGCTGATAAAATTGCAAAAGATAAAGGGTATACAACACCTGCAGCTGAAACACCGCAGTGTTTAAAGTGCCATGTTCTCGGCAAAGATATTGATCCCGCTGAGCTTGAAGATACCTTCAAGAAAGAAGACGGCGTACAGTGTGAAACATGCCACGGAGCAGGTTCTGAATACAAGAAACTTGCTATTATGAAAGATAAAGAAAAAGCCAAAGAGAACGGTCTTTTAGTTCATGATGACGGCGCTGCTTTCTGCACAACATGTCATAATTCAGAAAGTCCTTCATTTAAAGGATTCAATTATGATGAAATGTGGGCAAAGATAGTTCATAAAAAACCATAGTAATTTACTGAAGTTACAGAACGATTCACTTAAACTAATTTAAAATGAAACCTAAACTACTATTGCTGGTGGCAGCGTTCCTCATAACGGGGAGTCTTTTTGCGCAAACAGTAAATTTCAGGTTTAATAATTATTTTTACGGCTGGCAAAGGATTGACAGTCTTTCAAACGAATCAAGTGCTAAAACAACCCATTTAAGGGGCTATCAGAATTATCTCCTTGAATTCAATTCAGGCCAGTGGAGCTTTAATACACTGGCACAGACCGAAGAAGATGTCATAAAGAAAGTTGGAAGAGGTTTTGCATACAGGTTTTATAACTTCTATGTAAAAGGCTCCAATTTATTCGGTATGCTTGATGTTAAGCTTGGAAGGCAGAATATTTTTGCAGGCACAGGCAAAGGCACACTTGACGGATTAAACCTGAAAGTAAAAGCCGGTAAAAATAAAGAGTATCAGTTCAGTGTATACGGAGGTGCCCTCGCTCCGTATTCATATGAATTCAAAGAATACCCCGATATAAAGAATAATTATCACTTCGGAGGTATGTTCAGCTATTATGGCGTAAAAGATCTCACGGCATCTTTAAGCTATTCAAATAAAAAGAGCACGCCTGAATCCTATACAACTTTCCGCGCAGATAGTGTTTACAATCTTGTAGAGCGTACTATCACTTTTGACGGACCGGCTGAACAGTTGGCAGGTATAGATGTGAATTATACATACCTGCTGAAGCATAACTTTTTTGCCAAAGCTTATTTTGATATTAACCAAAAGAAGCTTTACCGCGCAGAAGCAAACGTGCGGGTGCAGATAAATAAAGATCTCCGCGGGTTTGTGGAATATGTCTACAGGGAACCGCATTACAGCTACAACAGTATTTTCTGGGTTTTCAATTATACAAAGAACCAGGAAATTTCAGGCGGGCTGGATTACACCCTGAAAAACGGGATCAATATTTACGGCAGGGCAGGAGTTGTGCTGTATGAAAAAGATGCAAATTCAACTTTTGATACAAAGACTAATTCCATTAAAATACAGGCAGGCTTCACTCATCCAAATTACGGGCTGAGCTTTACCCGTTATATGGGCTACTCGGGTGAGTCTGACGGTGTTTCTGCATATTTTCAGAAAAGTGTATATAAGGAATTAGTTTCTGCTTCAGCATCGGTAAATTATTCCAACTATAAGCTTGGTGACTACCTTGTAGATAAGGTAAACGCTCTCAGCGGACAGCTTGGCATTACTTACCGCCCGATGCCTCAGCTTTCTATTGATATACAGGGACAGTACTTAATTAACAGGATCTATAAATCTGATGCAAGATGCCTCGTAGGTTTCAGCTACTGGCTTTTTAAGAAATTATAAAGGAAAAGTGAAATGAAAATAACTAAACTATATATATTTCTGCTGGCCGGCCTGGTAATTTTCTTAAGCTCTACGGCTTATCTTGTTAAGGATTCGGCTAAGCTGAACAGAAATTCTGTTACCAAAGTTTTTTCTCATGAAAATACCGAAGGTACCAGGTACGATAACAGTAAGATAATTAAATTTGATCACAAGCTGCATGTTACCGATGCAGGAGTAAAATGTGAAGACTGCCATACAGGCGCCGTTAACTCTGTTTCTTCGAAGGATAACTTAAATCCAAAGAAAGAAAACTGTACCGGCTGCCACGATGTTAAGGATGAGAAAACATGCAATCTATGTCATTATGATGGTGTTTATAAAAAACTGAAGGTCAACAAGTCTGAAGTTATATTTTCACATAAACAGCATATTGATACAGAAAAGAAAGCATGCACTGATTGCCATGCAGGTATGGATAAAGTTAAATTTTCCAAAGAATCTGCAGCAGGCTTTCCTAATATGGAATCATGCTACAGCTGTCATAATACACAAAAAGCATCTAATAACTGTGAAAACTGCCACAGCAATTTAACCGGGTTAACACCGCAAAATCACCGCAGCCCCAATTTCTTAAATGAACATAAGGTTGCAGATCTTTCAAGCGGTAAAAATAACTGTATGATGTGCCACAGCGATAATTTCTGCCAGGCATGCCACTCACCGGTTGGATTTAACGGCAATAATACCAAGCAGGGATTCTACGCTCCGTATTACACCAAAGAAACCGGTGTAAGGACAGACAGGACCGCACTGCAGAAATTAACTACAGCGCATACTCTGAATTATAAATTTACACACGGACTTGATGCCAATCAAAAAAGCTTTGAGTGCAAAACCTGCCACGAGCAAAGCACATTCTGTGCTGAGTGCCACCAGAACGGCGGCGAGCTTGTTACAGGAATTACTCCAACAAGCCACCAGGTAGCAAACTTTACTACCTTTGGTGTAAACACCGGCGGAGGATTGCATTCAGATCTTGCAAAGAAAGATATCGAATCATGCTCTTCATGCCATGATGTACAGGGCAGGGATCCGGCATGTGTTAAATGTCATTTTGATAACGATGGTGTAAAAGGAACAAATCCCAAAACACATGAATCCGGCTTTATGCGTGATGATAAAGGAATATTCCACGAAACCGAAGGCGCAAACTGTTACAGCTGTCACACTGATGCCAATGCAAAACCCAACGGTATTGCAGGTACAGGCTTCTGCGGATACTGCCACGGCGCAAAATGAGACTGATTAACATACTTTAGACTGTATGAAAATTGAAATAAAAATTAATATTTTTTGAAATGAAAAAGCTAATATTGTTTTACGGAATGTTTGTTGTGCTTCTGGCAACAGTTCTTGTTTACCAGGGCTGCAGTGAGCTGGATAACAGCGTTACGCTTGCGCCTGAAATAAGAAATCATGCCGAAGGCTGGAGCAATCCAAGCTCTGCTAACTTTCATGGTATTTACATAGCTAACAATAAATGGAATCTAAGCGGATGTAAAACGTGTCACGGCGGCGACTATTCCGGCGGAACATCAGGCTCAAGCTGTTTAGGATGTCACAGTAACAGCAACGGACCTGAAAACTGCAGAACATGCCACGGGAATTCAGAGCATGCAAATCCGCCCAGGGCTTTAAATGGTGATACACTTACAACCTCCCTTGGTGTTGGTGTTCATATGAGCCACAGGTTCTCTACATATGGAGCTGCTTTAACATGCGAAGATTGCCACAGGGATATCAATGGTTTTGATGACCCTAACCATATCGGTCCTGATCCTGACGGACATGCTGAAATATTCTTCGGACCGCGCGCTTATGATACATTAGGCGGACCTATAAGACCAGATCCAACCTGGGACAGAAATACCGCAACCTGCAGTAATGTATATTGCCACGGTACCTTTAAAGAAGGCAATGTAAATGCTGCCGGTATATGGACTGACCAGGGAAGTGTTTACTGCGGAACTTGCCACGGTGACCCGAATACAGGTAACCCGACGCCGCAGGTAAACGGTGTATTTACCCAGCCTCATTATTCATTTATGAATGAGACAAGCTGTTACGTATGTCATGGTTCTGTGATAAACGGTCAGGGTAATTTTGTTGATAAAGAGCTTCATGTAAACGGCGAAGTGAATTATTAAGATGTAAATCAGTTATCGCAGGGTCATAATTTTATGACTCTGCGGTATACTGTAATATCAATGATTTTGCATTCAACCTTAGTATAATGGGGAATTGTACCGGCTGAATGCATACTTTTAAATATATAATGTATAACGGGGTGATCCTTTTTTTAAGGGGTTACCCTGTTTGTTTAATAATATTAATCCTTATGTGTAGTTTATATTTTAGCAGTAACTTTATCTAATCTCTACAAAATACAGCTCCTTACCGTTTAACCCGATAAATGCTGCCCTTATCTTTTCATCTGAAATAGTAACAGTTAAAAACCCGTTTTCACTTGATGCAAATTTTGTATCCCCGGTTTTATTAGTAAGCCTTAATTTAGAGCCTGAACCCGCAACAAAATAATTTACATTACTGCCGGGTTTTACAATATGCTGCATATCGTGGTCATGCCCGCATAAGAAAAGATCAACACTGTACTTAATAAGAAGCGGATTTATCTGTTCTATCATTTCAGGGGTATCACCATGCTCGCCTCCTGAATATACAGGGTGATGAGCAGCAACTACCTTCCATTTGGCGCTGCTGTTGGCAAGAACGCTGTCAATCCACAATAACTGTTTTTCAGTATCCTGTTTCCTCAGGTCGTTAACTGAATTTGTATCAAGCTCTTCATTATTTTTATCCATTGCCAAATAACTCTTTATGAAAGGATTACTGTCAATTATCACGAATAATGCTTTCGTGCTGTCATAAATTTTTTGCTCAAAAGAATAATACCGCGA
>JAPUEV010000262.1 GCA_027492415.1 Ignavibacteria bacterium | reverse complement strand
GGATGTCCTTTTCCTTTAAATTTCTTTTTATTGATTCTTCTGCTTTTTTCTTTTCAGTTACATCTCTTTGTACACCCCAAATGCTGGTTAAGTGGTCATTTTCTAAAACACCTGAAATATTAACGACAAAATTCTTTACTTTTCCTTCTGAATCAGTTTCTGTTACCTCATCATCGGATATGTTGTAATCGTTCATAATAAATTTAAGTATTCTTCCCGGTCCGTCATCATTTTGATATTTAAGAACATTTACATTTTTTCCTATAATATTTTCTGGCTGCTCGTCGTACATTTTTGCAAATACGTGGTTGCATTCAGCAATAAATACATTTTTCCTTATCAGGTCAACCTGTTCATCGGCAGCAAGCTTCAAAGAAACCGGTTTTTTAAATTCCAGCCTGAAAATCCCTTCTGAGCTGTGCTCAACAAAATTCCTGTACTTTTCTTCGCTTTGTTTTATCTTTTCCTGGTTTTTCCTGCTTTCAGTTATATCAACTGCTATGCCAACAACTGCCTTCTTCCCGTTGAATTCAATTATTCTTGCACTGTAACTAAGCCATTTTTCATTGTTATTTTTATCTATGATCTTCATTTCATAGTTATCAGGAACTTTTTCCCCTTCAAGCCGTTTTTTGCCCCGTTCTTTTGCTATCTGCCTGTAATCATCATGAACAAGGTCCCAGAAATTCTTCTTTAGTATCTCAGATGTTTTATAGCCTGTAATAACCTCAGAATAGGGATTGGCATAAACGAATTTATTATCCTGGAAAATAACTACCTGTGCGGGCATAGATTCAGCTACTGCGCGGAACTTCTCTTCACTTATCCTTATCAATTCATCTGAATTCTTTCTTTCTGTCATATCCCTCTGTATACCCATATACCCGATAAAGTCATTCCTGTTATCGTAAAGGCAGTAATAATCACCTTCGATAAATACCTTGCTTCCGTCAGGTCTTGAGTAATATTCGTTCACATGTGAATGCCCTTTGTTGAGAAAGTCCCGCCATCTTTTCTTTGCTTCTGCAATTGTGTTACCATAGTAACTTTCAGCAGTTGAACTTAAAACTGTCTCAATAGGTACACCAAACTGTTCAGCAAGCGGAGTATTAGCCCTTGTAATCCTGACGTTCTTTATAATATGCTCTAAATGTTTTTCTGAATTATTATTTTTATCCCATTTTACAGGCGGGTCAATTTTAGCGATAAATATCCCGTCCATAGACTGCTGGAAAAATGCATCCAGGTACTGCTTGGATTCATTTAAGATCTCTTCATATTGTTTTTGTTTGTTTACATTAAGGTAAAGCTGGTTTATTGCTTCTATCCTGCCATCTGCCGAGCTATCTGCATAATGGTAGCTATCCAGCCAGATTATTTCTTTGTTTTTATTATAAATACGGTAAGTCAGGTTCTTAATACCTTTGCAGCCGGCTTTTAACCAGTTATTGTAAAGTGTTAAAACACTTTCCCTGTCATCAGGGTAAATCATATTTTTATATTCTTCATCAGTAAGCGCATTGAACTCACTTAATGTGTACCCTGATTGCTTTTCAAACTCATCGTTCACAAGCTCATACCTGTTATTCTTGATCTGCAGCCGTGTTATGGCAACCGGAGAGTTCTTTATCAGGTTCCTGTACTTTGTTTCGCTTTCTCGTAAAGCTTTTTCAGTTTCGCTGCTGTCGGTTCTGTTTGTAAATAATGCAAGTACTTCAGATTCATTATATTTTACAAACCTGGTTTCATAATGGAATTTTTTATCGTTGACCTTAATAATATGCTCAAAGCTTTTTTCTTTGCCGTCTGTTAAAACTTCTTCGGTTAAATTCAGGAATTTATTGCCCGTTTTTCCCGGGAAAACTTTTTTAATATCATTGCCCTGGAAATGATCTGTACTGAAATCTATATTAGAAGTGTTATTATTAACAGCGGTAATTTTTCCTTTCGAACTTATTATTATCGCAAGACCGTTGTAAGAATTAAACAGAACGGAGTTCATTTTAATTGTTCTATCCAGGCTATCTTCGCTTTCTTTAAGCCTGGTTTCAGCTTCAAACCTGGATAATGCCATTCTTAGGCATGAGTTCAGGTCCCTGTCATTCAATGGCTTAAGAAGAAATCCGTAAGGATTGGTTGTTTTGGAGCGTTCAATTGTTTCATCATCATAGTGCGCCGTTAAATATACAATTGGTATTTTATACTGTATATTTATCAGTCTCGCTGTTTCAATACCATCAAGCTCACCCTTTAATGTAATATCCATTAAAATTACATCAGGCTCAGTTTCGCCTATCAGCTTAAGCGCTTCATCGCCTCTGTCTTTAATTCCGACTATCTCGTAATTAAGCTTCTCAAGTGTCTTCTTGATATCAAGAGCAGTAATAGCTTCATCTTCAATAATAAAGACTTTAGCTACAGGCATTTAACCTGCCTTTTATATATGTTCATGATAAATGAGATATATTAGAAAAACCAATACTTATAAACAAAATTAGTTACATTTTTTGATAAAAAAACCCAATTAATTTATATTTTTCGGTATTGCGGAAAAATAGCTGAAAATAAAAAAACCCGTCATTTTGACGGGTTTTTATGGAGCTGGCGAAGGGAGTTGAACCCCCGACCTGCGCATTACAAGTGCGCTGCTCTACCACTGAGCTACGCCAGCATTAAAACAGATTACAAACATAAAAATTTTATCAAAAACCTTCAATACTGAAAAAACTACATATTTTCTTCCAATTCTATGTATTTCTTAAAGCTCTGCAGTGCCTTCCCGCGGTGTGATATACGGTTCTTTACTTCAAGGCCAAGCTCTCCAAAGGTCAAACTGTATCCCATCGGAATAAAAAGCGGGTCATAGCCAAAACCTGTATCACCTCTTGGATCAGAAATAATATTGCCTTCACAAACACCATCAAAATATCTTGCACTGATACCGTCATACATACAAATTACACATTTAAACCTTGCAGTCCTTTTATCATATTCAAGATCACCAAGCTCTTTAAGCAGCTTAAGGTTGTTGCTCTTATCACCGGCATTTTCTCCTGAATACCTGGCTGAATAAATACCGGGTCTTCCGTTCAGATAGTCAACTTCAAGCCCTGAATCATCTGATAAAACAGGTATCTTAACCACATCAAAAACAGCTCTGGCTTTTAGAAGTGCATTTTCTTCAAATGTACTGCCGGTTTCTTCAACATCGGGGATATGATCTGTATCCAGAAGTGAAAATATTTCATACCCGAATTCTTTAAGGTATGATTTAATTTCATTTATCTTTCCTTTGTTTTTTGATGCTATAAATAATTTTTTCATCGCGTATTATGCAAAAGATTCTTTATACTGCAGCTGGTATAGCTTTGAATATATGCCTCCAAGCTCTAGAAGCTCCTGATGTGTACCTGTTTCCCGGATCTCTCCTTTATGCATAACAATTATCTTATCGCATTTCTGGATTGTTGAGAGCCTGTGTGCAATTATAATAGAAGTCCTGCCTTCCATAAGCTTATCAATGGCATTTTGTATCATTATTTCTGAATGAGTATCTACACTGGAGGTTGCTTCATCAAGTATCAAAATTTTAGGGTCATAAGCCAGTGCGCGGGCAAATGTAATAAGCTGCCTTTCTCCCTGAGAAAGGGTTACACCGCGCTCTTTGACATTCTGTCCGTAGCCTAAGGGAAGCTTTGAGATAAAATGATCAATGCCTATAATAGATGCTGCCTCTTTTATCCTGCTCTCCGGAATTTCCCTGTTATTTAGGCTGATATTATTTGCAATAGAATCTGAGAATAGGAAAATATCCTGAACAACCAGCCCGATATTTTTCCTGAGATCATGCTGCCTCAAATCCTTTATATTTATTCCGTCAACAGTAAGCTCACCTTTTTGTATATCATAGAACCTGCAGAGCAGGTTCATAAGCGAAGATTTACCTGCTCCGGTTGCGCCTACAAAAGCAACTTTTTCACCCTGGTTTATCTTAAAAGAAATATTCTTCAATACATAATCATCTTTTACGTATGCAAACCAAACATTTTTAAACTCGATAATTCCTTTGCAGTCATTAAGCTCAATAGGTTTTTCGGGGTCAGCAATTACGGCTTTGCGGTCAAGCAGCTTAAATATCCTTTCAGATGACGCCATTGCTGTCTGCATGATATTATACTTTTCAGAGAGGTCACGTATTGGCCGGAAGAACATTTCAGAATACTGGATAAATGATATCAGTATACCGATAGTAAGTACACCTTCCATTGCCTTGCCTCCGCCGTACCATATTATAAGAGCGCCTGAAATTGCGCCAATAAGCTCTACTATAGGAAAGAAAATGGAATAATAATAAACTGATTTTTTGTTTGCCTTTGTATGGTCATAGTTGATCTTTTTAAAATCATCCATGGTCTTTTTTTCTTTGGCAAATATCTTAACTATCATGATACCGCTGATATGCTCCTGCAAAAATGCGTTCATTTTTGCTAGGAAAAATCTGACATCACGGAAAGCTACTCTGACTTTTCTTCTGAAAACAATAGTTGCGTAAATAAGAGGTATCACAACAGAAAGTGCTATTAATGTAAGTTGCCAGCTTAAGCTGAACATAAAAAATAATATTCCGCCGATAATAAAAATATCGGCAAAAACCATAACGATACCAGAAGAGAACATTTCATTCAGGACTTCAATATCATTAGTCAGTCTTGTAACCAGCCTGCCAACAGGGTTCCTGTCAAAGAATCCCATAGAAAGTTTTTGAATATGCTCAAACAGCTCCATCCTGAGGTCAAAAATTGTCTTTTGTCCTATCCATTGGGTCAGATAGGTCATACTGTATTGAAGCAATCCCTGGAATATTAGCGTCCCCAGCAAAATTAGGATAATATTTCTTAAGCCATTGCTGTCTTTATTAACAATATAATTATCTATAGCAATTTTGGTGAGGTATGGCCTTATTGTACTCAGTAAGGCTACACCAACAGTTAACATGATAGCAATAATTACCCATTTCATATAAGGCTTTAAATACCTTATAAGGCGTTTCATCAGGCGTGCATCGTATGCTTTGCCAATTATTTCTTCCTGTTCATTTTCATCAGGCTCTGATGTATTTATTTTTTTCTCTTCTGCCATTAAATTTTACAGGTCTTTTAATTCTTCTTCCAAAAGCTGCTTAAGATAAATATCTGCATAAATGCCCTGCTGTTTAACCAGTGATTCATGTGTTCCTTCTTCTGCAATTGAGCCTCCTTTAAGCACAATTATACGGTCAGAGTTCTTAAGTGTGGATACCCTGTGGCTGATAAGTATAGTTGTCCTTCCGCTCATAATTTCCTTTAAACCGTTCAATATCTCTTCCTCGGTATAAGTATCAACTGCAGAAAATGCATCATCAAGTATCATAATTTTAGGATCAGCAAGTATTGCGCGGGCAATGGATGTCCTTTGTTTCTGTCCGCCGGATAGATTAATCCCTCTTTCTCCCAGTAGTGTATCAAACCTTTTTGGGAATTTATCAACATCCTTGTAAATCTGTGATATTTTTGCAGCCTGTATTACCTTATCCTTATCAAAGCTGTTTTCTGCGTATGCAATATTATTTTCAATTGATTCTGAAAAGAGAAATGTTTCCTGGGGTACGTACCCTATTGATGTGCGAAGCTCATTCAGCTTATATTCTTTAATGTTTCTGCCGTCAATCAATATTTCCCCTACTTCAACATCAAACAGCCTTGATATCAGGTTTACAAAAGTAGTTTTGCCTGAGCCGGTATGTCCAAGGATGCCTACAGTTTCCCCGGCTTTAACTTTTACATTAACATTTTTCAGTACATACGGAAAATTTTCATGATAGCGGAAATTAATGTTCCGGAACTCAATATCTCCTTTAATAATACTTATTTCTTTGCTTAAAGCATCAGAATCCTTTCTGCATGCTTTGGGATCTCCAATCTTTGGCTTACTGTCAAAAACTTCAGCCAGCCGCTTCATCGAAGCTTCTGCGCGCTGGGTCAGGTTGATTATCCATCCCAATGAAATTATCGGCCAGGTAAGCAAGCCTAGATAAATAATGAATGCAGTAAGCTCACCAATAGTAAGCTCGTTGTTAATTATCTTATTGCCCCCTGCATAAAGTACTATTATAACAGAAAACCCTGTTAATAGGAACATAATTGGATATGAAAATGACTGTACTTTGGCAAGCTCAAGGTTCTTATCCATATAAGCCAGCGACATTTTTTTAAAGCCTTCAGTTTCAGAATCTTCCCTCACATAAGCTTTTACGACCTTGATCCCTGAAAGATTTTCCTGGGCTTTGGTTGTTAACTGTGAAAACTGGTCCTGTACCTGTTCAAACTTATAATTTATGCTTTTACCAATCCTGTATACAACGTAAGATATCAGGGGAATCGGAACAATAGCTATCATAGTAAGCTCGACATTAAACGAAAGCATTAGTGATATTGCCATTGTAAAATTTATCAGGGTTTCAAATGTGTACATAATACCCGGTCCAAGGAAATTACGAACTGCGGAAATATCATTGGTGGCAAGCGCCATTGTTTCGCCTGTAGGATGAAAATGGAAATACTGCTGATCCTGCACTATTACCTGCTCAAGGAAATCATTCCGGAGATCGTTTTCAATTTCGCGGGAAACAATAATAATTGTCTGTCTTGTAATATAAAGGAAAATTCCGCTCATTATAGCGAATCCTACTGTCATTAAGGCATATTTATAAAGCGCCAATCCGTCAGTATGGTTTTTTATCTGGTCTATAGCTTTGGAAATAACAAAGGGGATCAAATTGGTGAAAACAGCACTTAAAGTAATAACAATTAATCCTAAGATCAGAGTTTTTTTGTACCTCTTCAGATAAGGTACAAGTCGTCTTAAATAAGTCATTACTGCAAATTTACCGTAAACTGTAAAATGTTACTATACCAAAAATCAAATACAGTGATTTTTATAAAAATAAACCCCGCAAATATCGCGGGGTTTTTTCAATAAACATAATTTCCTAATATCCCTTTTATCGTATCATGAAGATCATTTGATCAAGATCATTTTTTTTGTATCTGAATAATTTTCCGAAACTAAATTATAATAATAAACACCGCTGGATAATTTGCTTCCGTCAAAGCTAATTTCATATGAACCGGGCTTAAGGCTTTCATTTACGGGAACGGCCACTGCCTCACCCAATATATTATAAACTGTTAATTTTACATTTTTTATATTACTGTTATTATTCCCCGGAATACTGAACTTAATTTTCGTTGAAGGATTGAACGGATTGGGAAAATTCTGCGAAAGCTCAAAATTTTGCGGAACAATGTTATTTACAGGCTCAATTCCTGTTAGATTATTAAGCAGGTCGTATTTAAAGACCCTGTAGGAAAAAATTCCTGTATTAAAAGCCAGCTGTAGTGCTTTGCTGCCGTCTGGCTTAACTTCTGTACAGGTTGGATTAGTTGAGCCCCAGCTAATAAGTGTATTTCCGTTATCCAGCCTTTGGGCAAATCCCATTGCGTTTCCGTAAATAACGGGTGTATTCCTGTACTCCCAAATTACAGTTGCCAGCAAACTTACTTCGTTCAATGAATACTCAACTGCCCTTGAATAATTTGGTGAGTGATAATTACCGTTATCAAACAAAATAATATTTCCGTTTGGCAGCCTTCTTATTCCGTGCTGGTATGAAAATTTGGTTGGGTCATTAGTGAATGTAAATTGGTTATTTTTTCCCCCCAGCCTCCATAAAATATTTCCGTTTGAACGGTTGATCTTTGTTATTTCATCCAGGTGTCTTGATGAAAGCAGAATATTACCGTCATAATCATATTCTATGGCATTACCGTGAACGTAGTCTATTTCTGAAGATAACAAATCCTCATGCAACGGGTCGGTTATCTGGAAATGGTCCCAGCTTCGCCACTGGAAAACCACGTTCTTATTTTCATCAATTTCCTGCAGTATCAATCCCGTTACAAGCGCATTTGGGTTACCGCCCGGAACTAAAAGGCTCATATCAACAACCTCTTTATCATAACTTAAAAGCAAGGCGTGCCTGTTAGAGAGTACCCTCAGCTCATGCAGGTCAGTAAGGTAGCCGTTACCCGTATAAAAACTATCTATGATAGTATATGTTGAATCCATTTCATAATACTTTCCGCCTGCACGGCTGAAATATGTAAAATTACCATTGTTCTGCCTGTCAAAATTAAATATCTGCCCTCCCATTTGCCTGGAAAAATGAGGACTTCCGTCATTATTTAAAATCAGCAGGTAAGGAGTGTTGGGAATGCTTAAATTAAAAACAATATTACTAAGCAGTAATTGACCTGCTGCAGGGTTATTAGAATTTGTAATTGTTACCTGCGGAAAATCCTGGTCACCCTGAGTGTTATCATTATTATTAAGCAATTTATGGATTTGAGTTTCAGGTATTTCATTTACCAAACCCTGCAAATTGTTATGAGGAATTTCAAACGGAATGGTTTTAAATTCAGATGAAAAGCTTTTAATCCTGTTTCCGCTGCTTAACTT
>JAPUEV010000261.1:6669-8599 GCA_027492415.1 Ignavibacteria bacterium | reverse complement strand
TCTTGCCTCCCCGACAAGCCTGTACTGTTTCTTTATTGTATTCAGATAGTTAATATTTTATTTGTTGTGTTCCAGTTCCTTGCAGTACATATTACTTTGAGTGTTTTCTCAGCAATATTTTTTTTAAAAAATATTGAATCAGAAAAATTCCCCCTTACCAAATGATAAAGATTGCTGCCTTTTACTATGAACATTTCCTTATCAGTGTTTATTGACTCCAGCTCCTTTACCAGAGCCTTTGAAGGCTCGCTATCCAGGTAGCCTATGGTTATTTTGCAATCTTCGTGGCCTTTTACTTTGCTGAAAGGGTAATCTTTGATGATCTTTTCCATTTCAGCCCTGCTGCGTACAATAACATGAACATCATACCCGAATGATCTCTTTAATCCGGTTTCGATATTTTTCTTTACGGATTCTGCTTTGCCTGGGGATTCAAACACAACATTCCCGCTTTGAATAAATGTTCGTACATTTTTAAAGGCCATATCTTCAAACATAGCTTTTAGCTCAGCCATTTTAATTATACGGTGACCCGAAATGTTGATACCTTTTAAAAAAGCGTAGTATATCATACACAATTTGCAATTAACAATGAGTAATTATATCATTTAACTTTATTCTTTGGCGGTGCTTTCTTCACAAATTCTACTCCAATATCCAGCCATTTCTGAAGCTGTTTATCTGTTCTAATTCCTTCTGGTGATACATAAAGGAAACCCTTCATCGGTTTTCCTGTAAAAGTCATTTCACCCGCATGTGGCTTCTTCAACAGCTCAGGGTAATCATCCCTGTTACACCTTATCATTAACTTGTTTTCTACAATACCTGCAGCCATTTTATCATTTAACATAAAACATATTCCGCCAAACATTTTCTTTATAACCAGTCCTTTATGCTGTGAAAGTAATTTCGTAATTCTTTCAGCAAGCTTTTCACTGTACGCCATTACAAGTTAAGCTTATTTATAAAATGTTACTTTACCGTCATGCAGGTCATACATACAGCCAACTATATCAATTTCACCCTTATCGTACATTTCTTTAAGAACGGGACTGTTTTTCTTAATATTCTCAATCGTCAATATTACATTTTCCTTTGCAACCAGATCAACATAATCATAATTCTTTGATGACTTTTCTCCTTCATAGTTAGTATTAAGTACGGCAGGCTTTATTTTTGTGAGCATCTGTGTCAGGTTGCCAAGCTCGGCATTATCTATTGCACCCTTAATAGCGCCGCAGTTTGTGTGTCCCATTACTAAAATTAATTTTGCTCCTGTTATCTTACAGGCAAACTCCATACTTCCAAGTATATCATCATTTTCAAAGTTACCGGCAATTCTTGCGTCAAAAATATCTCCAATGCCCTGGTCAAAAGTAATTTCAGGCGTTACGCGTGAATCAATGCATCCCAGAACAACTGCATAAGGGTATTGACCCTTGGCGGTTGCGTGAACCTGCTCTGTCAGATCACGTGAGAGCATTTTGCTTTCAACAAACCTGTTATTGCCTTCCTTCATTTTCTGCAGCGCGTCAGCAGGTGTGGTTTTATCCTGTGATTCCTTTGTCTCTACAAGAGCTTTATCCTGCGCAAAAATAGCTATGTTCGCTGAAAATAAACAAACGGCAATAATTAAAGTATACAGCATTTTGAAGCTGGATTTTCTGGTTTTCATTGGATGAATTTTTGATTGTTGGAATCTGCTAAACTAAACATATGAATATAAAGATGATAGGGGAAAAATAATTAATTAATTACAAATTATAATTCAAATGAATAATATAATAATGGAAAAGTACTTTTATTTACCCGCCGCCTTCAGTATCTGTATCAACATAATAATCTTCAACGGTTGCAAGTCCCGGGGCTATTTCGGAATTTGTATCAGGCTTTACCCACTCATACACATTCACCGCCAAAGGAGGGAGAG
>JAPUEV010000261.1:4723-6659 GCA_027492415.1 Ignavibacteria bacterium | reverse complement strand
AATTCTCCCAATTCTTGCTTTTTACCGGTTCTGATTCCTTACCGCCCATATTGCCAACACCTGAGCCGCCGTAAATTTCAGCGTCACTGTTCAGTATTTCCTTCCAGAAGCCGGCTTGGGGGACTCCCACGGTATAATCACTGCGTATCGTTGGCGTCATATTAAAAGTAAAGAGTAAAATGCTATTTTTATCCTTTGTTGTACGGTAAAATGAAAGCACGCTGTTCAATGCATCGGAAAAATCAACCCACTGGAAGCCATCTGACTCACAATCAACTTCATACAGTGCCGGGTGTGACTTATACAGGTGATTTAGATCACTTATAAACAAATTAAGCATTTTATTCAGCTCAACATCTGTTATAAGATTCCACTCAAGCCCTGTTTCACTGTTCCACTCATTATACTGCGCAATATCTGTTGTCATAAAGTTCAGCTTCTTGCCCGGGTGTCCTGTCATGAATCCAAGGAACAATCGCAGGTTAGCGAACTTCTGCCAGTTATCACCCGGCATTTTTTCAAGGAGTGATTTCTTGCCATGCACAACTTCATCATGAGAGATAGGCAGCACAAAATTTTCACTGAAGGCGTACCAAAGAGAAAACGTAATTTTGCCCTGGTGGAATTTCCTGTGAATGGGGTCCTTGCTGAAATAAAGCAGTATGTCATTCATCCAGCCCATGTTCCATTTCATATCAAAGCCCAGCCCGTTATTTGCAACCGGGTGAGAAACTCCGGGCCAGCTTGTGGATTCCTCCGCTATCATCAATGCATACGGGTAGTACTCATGGATAGTATTATTTAAGTGTTTCAGGAAATCCACCGCTTCAAGATTTTCCCTGCCGCCGTGAATGTTTGGTTCCCATTCACCATGCTCACGGGAGTAATCTAGGTAAAGCATGCTTGCAACTGCATCCACCCTTAAGCCGTCAATGTGGTATTTTTCAAACCAGAAAAGCGCGCTAGAGATAAGGAAGTTCCACACCTGCGGACGCGAGTAATCGAAGACATATGTATTCCAGTCTTTATGAAAACCTTTTTTATAATTTTCATAGCCGTATATCTGTTTGCCGTCATAGAAAGCCAGCGCATGTTCATCAGCAGGGAAGTGAGCCGGCACCCAGTCAAGCAAAACACCAATACCATTCTGGTGGCAGTGATCAACAAAATACATGAACGCATCAGGATCTCCGAAACGGCTTGTTGGCGCGTAGTAATGAGTAACCTGGTAGCCCCATGAAATATCCAAAGGATGCTCCATAACAGGCATAAGCTCTATGTGTGTGTAGCCCATGCGCTTGACATAATCAACTATATCACGGGCAAGCTGGCCGTAATCCATATATCCCCATTCATTTGGGAATTCCTTATTATCATAATTCTTTTTCCATGAGCCAAGATGCAGCTCGTATATGTTCATTGGCTCTGTTTTGTATGAACGGTTGCCGCGTGAATTCTGCCAGTCGGAATCATGCCATTTATACTTATTGATATTATGAACTACACATGCATTCTTTGGTCTGTGTTCGCTGCGGAAAGCGTATGGATCTATTTTCCTTCGTGTTACGCCGTCAACATAGCTTTTGATTGCGAATTTATATGTATCACCTTCTTTTAATCCCGGGATAAATGCAGACCATAAGCCTGTATCATGCACTTTATCCATATAAATTAAACCTTCGCTCCACCCGTTGAACTCACCAATTACACTTATCGATTCAGCATTGGGCGCCCATGTAGTGAACCGTACTCCTGTTAAACCATTCTCTGTTGTGATCTGTGCTCCGAATTTTTCGTATACTTTATAGAAAGTACCGTTACTGAAGAGGTGGGCATCAAAATCTGTGACAAGCTTTAATTCTTCTTTAATTTCACCGGGGTTAACAATTGAAACGGAATCAGTCAGCCGTGGCTTTTCAAACTCAAGTGAATCAGT
>JAPUEV010000261.1:4452-4713 GCA_027492415.1 Ignavibacteria bacterium | reverse complement strand
GGCGGGGGAGTCACTACTTCTTCTTTAAAAATATCATCTTCCTCTACAAGCATAATAACGGGTTCAATGATCTCTTTCTCAACAGGGATCTCTTTCTCTGCTGCACTTTCCGGGTGTTGTATTTCCGGCTCACTCACTTTTTCCGGGTTATTTATTTCTGTGTTATCGTCAGAATTTTCAGAAAGCTCAGGATGAAGCTTTGCTTCAATTTCCCTGCGTCTAAGCTCTGTCTCTTCTTCTATTGAAAGCGGCTTATTATTT
>JAPUEV010000261.1:0-4442 GCA_027492415.1 Ignavibacteria bacterium | reverse complement strand
ATAATCAGAAGAGGGAGGAATTATACAATTTGACTAAATCAGGCGAATAGGAGAAACTAACAATTTCTCGAGTGAGTCCTTAGAAGAAATAAAAGCTCACTCCAATCAAATAGGATACCAAGGAGAAAAAGAAATGATATTTATCTTATATCGCTTACATTGGTAGGCTGGTAGATACCAAGACCGCCTTCAGCGGCGGCAAGAAAGATATAACCGCTGAAATAATAAATATTATTTGCAGAGCTGTTTGTCTGTATGTAGCCTGATTTTGTTGGTGATGATGGATTTGAAACATTTACGTTCTCTATCCCGTAAGTATTATCAGCGGTGAATACGTTATTGTTATACGCAAAAACACCGAGTATCTGTCCGGACCCGCTGAATTTTGAAGTGAAAACTGGATTTGCAGGGTTTGTTACATTAAGTATCAGCATACCGTTGTATGAATCAGCCACATATGCGTAATTAGTATTCACAACAACATCGGTTGCAATACCAGATGTATTGAATACAGAAACATTTTGAGGAGTTGAAGGATTCGAGATATTTACAATTTTCATACCTATATCACCGCAAGCAATATATAAATTATTTCCTGATACATACAGACCGTTAACACTCTGGCTGCCGGTATAATAACCTGTCAGCAGAGTTGGTTCATTAGGCAGGGCTGATATATCATAAATCTGCACATATCCGGTACTGGTTGCAATATATGCTATTTCATTTGTCACATCTATAAAGCTTGTGTTGACAAAACCGCCCAGGTTATTTATTGCACCTACAAAAAAGGGATTGGATGGTGTGGATATATCAACAACAACCAAACCGCTGGAGTAATCAGAAATAAACGCAAAGAGATCGTTATTGATTGTTACTGCTGTAACATCGTTAGCGCTGCCGTCAGTATCATATGATGCAACTGAATCCGGCAGGTTGGGTGAGTTTACGTCAATTATCTGCATACCGTTGGTACCATCAGCAATAAGTGCGTAATTCCTGAAATTAATCGGCAGCACATAAACACCGTTTGTAGAGGCATTTGTGCTGTAAACACTAACCAGGTTAATGTTTGATGAATCCACGGGAGTAATGGGAGAGGAATCTTTGCAGCCGGTCAAATAAATTGAATAAACCGCTAAAAGCAGTACCAGTAATTTTCTCATCTGAATAATTAGATTTTATTGTAATTACCCTAATTTATAAGAATAATTATTAAATATTTATCCAAATAACTTACCTGAAAACGTGATATATACTGAATTAAAAAATACCATCACGAATTACACGAAGTATTAATCAATTAGAGTAATAAGTGATTAAAAATATAATTATAAGAACTTTGTTATTTTAAATTTATCTTAATATCGTATTTATCAAGCAGGCCAATTACCGAAGGAATTGAAAATTTAGCTTTCTTTATTTTATTTGCCTCAGGGTTAATTGAATAATTAATAGCTGTTTCAAAATTACATTTTTCTAAATTTGTACTGCTGAACACTGCGCCTTTAAGGTCACATTTTTCAAATAACGAACCGCTAAGATCACATTCGGTCATATCAGTATTATGCAGGGTACAATCTTTAAATACCGTTTTCTTAAGCACGGTTTTGTAGAATGAACTGTCGTTAAGCACACAACCTTCAAAGCTGAATGAGAGCCCGAAATCGTTGCACATATCAAACCGTAATCCCAGCATTTTGCAGCTTGTAAATACCGCATCGCGCAGCGATGTATTATTAAGCTTTGCAAGGCTTAAGTTGCAGTCTAAGAATCTGCAATCAATAAATTTGAGATCTGATAAATTGCTCCCTGAGAAATTACAGCTTTTAAATGTACAGCTTTCATACTCCCCGGATACAAGAGGTTCTATGGTAAAATCAACATCCTCAAATATTTCATCGATCCTGTAATTCTTTTCCATGATATTAATATTTAATGTTCAGGGCCTCTCCCTGCCAACAAACCGGGTTTTGCCTTTAAGGAATTTAACAGCCTTCTCTACATTCCTATTTATGCTTTCTTCTGTTTTAAGGTGCGAAATATATCTTACTATCTCAAGTCTGCGGGAAGGGGAGAGTGAATCAAATATTTTCTTTGCTGCCTTATCACTATTAAGTGCCTTTTGTAATTTTGGATGCAAGGGAATAACCTTAACATTATCGTTATAGCATACTTCAAATCGTGCAGTATCGCCCACCTCTTTTCCTGCAGCCCTGCACATTGGTGTGTTAAGGTACAGGCGCCAATGACCCGAATATTTTACCAGGGTTTGAGTGAAGCTGTGACCCTCAATTTTCATGTTCAAAGGAATTTTACCCTTATCTTTTTTTGCCTGTTTGAAAATTTGCTTTAATACTTTTTCAGGTAAAAATACAAAGGGATTAATTCCAATTATCCCTATCTTAGCTGTGAACTTTATGGATCTGTATTTTGTATTTTCTGCCGGCAAAAAAAAATAATTATTTTAATGATTTCAGAAAGCAAACACTGTTTTCAATATTTACATACTGACCGTAGTTGGGAATCTCTTCATACCCGCACTTTTTATATAATGAAATTGCCTCAGGCTGGCGTTTACCGGTCTCAAGTATACAGTTAGTATAGCCAAGTTCTATTGTCCATTTTTCAAGCTCTTTAAGTATACCGGCTGCTATGCCTTTACCGCGTAAGCTCAAAGGAACGAACATACGCTTTACTTCCATTGTATCAGCTGAATATTTTTTAATTGCACCGCAGCCAGCCGAAACTTTATCTTCATAAGCAATTATGACATTTTTTATAGCATCCAGCTTATTGAACTGATTATAAAACTCCCGATCATTTCCATCGCGGATTGCAAGATCTTTATCAAGCTCTTTTACCAGAGCAAGGAATTCTCTGTTATCGGAATCAGTTCTGAGAAAGCTAATCATAGTTGTTCACATGATTTATGTATATAGCCGGTAAAATAATATTATTAAAGCAATACAAACAATAGCTGTATAAATAGCTTTATTATACTTTGCCAGCCAGTTGGGCAGGTAAATATCAAAGTTATCACGGTCTGAATCAGAATATTTCTTGGCAAGTAATGTAACAGGGCAGACCTTTTTGAAAACTATTAAGATAAGAGTTTCAAGACCGATAAGTCCAAGGCATATCCATACCCATCTATCAATTTTATCAGCTATTACAGCATAAAGCAGGTAAAATATCACAACGTTGTAAAACAGCCAGATAACAGTGTGAAGAATTTTCACTAAAATGAGCTTGGTGCTGCCGGTCATATTAATTCATTTATTCAGGCTTTATAAAATTACCTGATCATAAAAATTAAAATTTATGTTTGTATTTACAATGAAATTATGGGTTCTTTTGGATATTAAGCTTTATTCATCATATAAGCTCCAGCCACCGAAAGGATATTAAAAATTGCGTGGCTAACTATGACTTCAATTGCTGAACGCTTCCTTAAATATACAAATGAATTAAACAGGCCGCCTATGCCTGTACCAATTGCAGCATTCGTTCCCTGGTATAAATGACCGATACCGAATATCACAGATGTTATGATTACCGCAATGTATAACCCGTACTTGCCGAACCATTTTTCAAACCTTGTAAGCACAAATATCCTCTGCAGCTCCTCTGAAAATGCGGCTAGCATCACAACCGGTATCCAAAGGTAAATGCTTCCCGGCTCCTTCATGTAATTCAGGATATCACTCACAGGCTTTACTTCATGCGGATTCACTGCTGATATCAGGGGATTAAAAACAATATTTACAAGTATCCAGGTAATAAACCCGAATGATATACCAAACAATAGCTGAATGAATAATTTTTCTTTCCTGAAGCCAAGCCCTCGGAAACTATCGCCTTCAAGCTTCAGCAAAACAATTACAGCAATTATAAAAATAATTTTATTTTTTACAATTGAAAGCAATATTGCGTTTAGTGTATCAGGCAGAACAGGCACACTTGATGCAGTAAATATTATTACATACAGCCAGTATAGAATTATTACTGATAATGAAATAAAAAAGGCAGCCCTTTTAGGAATTTTCATTGTTGAATTGATTTTGATTTATGAATTAATGCGGGCTTTTAAAAGAGGGAATTTATTTCAGAATTGCTCAGTGCATTTAGCGGTAATATAAATTCAGAAAATGTAGTAACAAACTTACATTTAATCGGCATTAATTTCAATATATTATCCAAACAGCTCTCCCTGATCTTTATTAAATATATTAGCTGAGGTATTCAAATATTAATTTATCTTATTAAATATCGGGAAAATATTTTAATTTAAGAGACATATTTAAAAATTCTTTTTGATTTGTATCACCAGTTCCTTTACTGGGATCAATTTGCCATGAATGTAATTCATTTAATGTCTTTTCTTCTCTGTAAGATATATTATTAAAATATTTAAAATGATTACCAATTATTAATAAGTG
>JAPUEV010000260.1:2773-8613 GCA_027492415.1 Ignavibacteria bacterium | reverse complement strand
CCGCCGCATAACATATCCTGGTCGCCGTCTCCATCAAGATCGGCAAACTTGAACCAGTTTCTCACATTCAGGTTTTGGTACCTTGTAGTATTAAGCCTGAAAAGGGGAGCAGTTGAATTACCTTCGTTCCTGTAAAAATTAAGCGTTGTATCCTTATCATAAATAAAAAGATCCAGGTCCCCATCGTTATCATTATCTGCAAATTGGTATCTTGGTATCTCAATACCTCCGTTAAACGGATTTACGCATGTCTGCCCGCCTATAATCACATTCATCCCGTCAAATCTCTGGTGTAAGTTTTGAGCAGAAATGCCTGCTGTGACAATTAAAATCAATAATAAATATCTTCTCATATCTGCCGAAATTATACCAAAATTTAAAATGTAACAATCTATTAAAAAATGATAGATTAAATGATCAATATGCTGTAATATTAATATTTAACAGAGTAGGGTAAATAAAAAATCCCGTTAAATTAACGGGATTTTTTATAAAACGGGATCTTTAATAATTGCAATTTTAATGTTTTTGAGGAGGTCTTGGTTTCATCCTGTGTTTTATTATCCTTTTTACTCTCTCGCTTTTTTTGAATTTATTGGGTCTGCCCGGTTTATCTTTCTGTCCGTTCTGGCGGTCAAATTTATGTTTGCCTATTGTAATATCGTTTTCACCAATAACTGATGTATTGTTATCCCTGGAAAATTTTATGTTCCGTTTGCGGAATTTCTTCCCGGTCTTTTCTTCCATCCTGTTCACGTCCGGACCTGTATTAACTATTTTGTCATCTTCTGTCTTTATATCAGTAATAGTAAATGAATTCTTTACCAAAGCAGAATTCTCACTCTGCTTAACGGTTTTATCATTGCTGATATCGCCTGCAAAATTATTGTTCTCTACAAATACCCATTCATTATCTTTATTTTTGTATTTATAGGTATCATCTGTAATTCCTTTGCTGCTGTTCCATTTAGCTTTTGGAGAAAGCGCGACCCAGCCAACATATTTATCATCATTTGTAACTTTCCATTTAACCCATGCAGGCGCCCACGTGTAACCCGGCAGCCATACCCATCCGTATTTGGGTGAATTCCACCACCTGCCGTAATTATACGTTGAGTTACCCCATTTATCAGAAGATATCCAAAGCCATCCGTGATCAGTATATTCCCATTTCCCGTTTACATACGGCTTCCAGCTTTTTTCAACATCATGCTTCAATATGAAAAGGAATTCCTCGTCAGTATAAGCTGTGTAATTATTAAGCCCTTCACCTTCGCCATCGCTCAGGTCATCATCTATATCTTCCTTTGTTATCTGTATCCATTCACCCATTGGTGAGAGCACATCATAAAATGACTGGAAGGAAACTGTATTTAAATAAAGCTCCTCTTCGCTTGTAATCGGCTCATCAAGCGAAATATCTATATCACTGATTTTTTTCAGTAAGCTATCCTGATCCTGTGAAAACAATATGACAGGAGTAAAAATTAATACAAAAAGGCATAATTTAGCCGTTTTATTCATTATATATAGTATTTCAGCAAATTGCATATTTTGAGCTTTTTAGCGATTCCGGAAATTAGACAATATTATTGTAATATTGGTTTAATCAAATATAGCTAAAATCTTAAAAATTAATGAGTGTAATATGGGGTAATTTGCGGTATCGACGGGTTTCAGTGCAGCCTTTTGCGTTTATTCAGATATTCTAGCAGCGCTGTATCAAATGGAGTTTCTGTGGAAAGCAGCACATAATCTATATTATTGCTTAAGCATGCTGTTTTGTAGTTATCAATGAATTCCTTTACTGCATCCTGGTATGAGTTCATTACAGAAATTGGCTGTGAAAGCATTTCTTTGCTGGTCTCCATATCCTTAAAAATGGTGGGGGAGTCAATTGCAAAGCTCATTTCAACCGGGTCAAGTACCTGGAACATTATCACTTCATTTTTCTTGTACCTGAAATGTTTAAGTGCGTTTATCACTGCTGTCTGGTCATCAAACAGGTCACTGAAAATTATTACCAGTCCGCGCCTCTTAATGCGCTCTGCTACAATATTAAGTGCAGATGCTGTATTGGTTTTCCCCGCGGGCTGAATTGAAGAAAGCTGGTTAAGTATTAATTTCAGGTTCTGGCTTGTTGCTTTAGGCGGTATAAAGGTTTTTATTGATTCATCATATACAACCAAACCTGCGGCATCCTTTTGAAAGTTCATCAGAACAGCAAGCGAAGCTGCGCAGTATGTAGCGTACTCAAGCTTTGTTACTTCACTCCTGGCAATTGATTTAAGCTGTTCTTTCTTTCTGAATATTTTGCTGAAAGGGGATCTTGATGCTAGCTCTGTGCCGGTTGATTTAAACTGCATAGAGCGGCTTGAATCTACAATAATATATGATTTTAAGTTTGTTTCTTCTTCAAATTGCTTGATGTAATAGCGGTCGGTTCTGCCCAATACTTTCCAGTCAAGATACTTAAGGTCATCGCCCGGCATGTACTGGCGGTGTTCTGCAAATTCAACGCTAAAGCCGTGGTAAGGACTCTTATGCAAACCGGCTATAAAACCTTCTACAACAAACTTGGCTTTAAGCTCCATATTTGCCAGCCTTGATATTACCGAGGGCTGCAGATATTTTTTATAGTCGGCCTGCAAATATTATCAGTGTTTAAGTTAATTAAAGTTATCTCTCTTCATAATTACCTTAAACGCTTATATAAGATAATTTGTTTCCTTTTAGTGGTTACTTTTTCTTTGTATCTGTATCGGTTGCCTTATCGTCTTTGCTGTTATCCTTAGGTGTTTCTTTCTTAACTTCGTCTTTCTTCACATCTTCCTTTTTAGTATCATTCTTTACCGTATCTTTTTTCACATCATCTTTTTTCGGCTCAGTTTTAACTGAATCTTTCTGCGTGTTCTTTATTATATCTTCTATTGTACGGTTATCATCCAGCATCTGCAGCATCATTCTTGCTGATTCGCTCATTTTTTCATTCGGGTCTTCATCCTTTGGATATTTATCAAGGAATTTCTTGTAGTTTTCTTTTGCTTTTTCCTTATCTTTCAGCATTTCATCATATATAAAAGCAACCATGAACATACCGTACTTTGATTCCTTAGATGCGGGATATTTCTGTGTAAGCTCTTCGTAATTCTTAATAGCGCTGGGATAGTCCTTCAGGTTATCAACATATATCTTGGCAATGTTGCTGTACGCTTCAGGCGCTTTTGGTGATGAAGGGTATTCAGTTAAAAACTTTTTATACAGCTCAATTGCTTCACCGTAAGCTTTTTTCGCTTCTTCCGGCTTGTTCTCTGTATCAAGCTTCTTGGCTTCTTCAAGCTTTGTTTTTGCGCTTAGTAACATAGAATCTTCCGATTCCTTTGAGCATGCTGTTAAAAGCAGTGCGGGAATTAAGATCAATAAAAGGATTCTGAGTTTATGCATAGTTTGTTTTAGCTGATTAGGTTTATTGTTATTATTGCAAAATTATCAATATCCCTTAAAACTATCAATGAATGTTATTATCCTACTTTATTATGCTGCCAGATGCCTGTTATCTTAGCTGTTGCCAAGCCCCATACGGATTATGTTCTCGCCGTACTTATCCTTAAGCTGGTCAATTTGTTTGTAGGGGATAAGATGGTCACGGTTAAAAAGATCAAGGTTATATGCGGAAACCCTGTAGAGATCAAAGACGAAAATGCCGAAGGTCCTTACCTTATGCTGGGGACCCGGCTGCGGAAGCCTTTTATATATCTCCATAGCATTATGGAAAAGCTCTTTTTCGCTGTTGGTGGCGTGGCTTAGCCTCACCTTATCACCCTGGTAGCCAAGATCTTCGTAGCGGAGCGATATGCCTATATGATCCGCAATAAGATCCTTGGCGCGCATCCTCCTGCATACATATTCTGTCATTCTTTTTATCTCAGCCTCCGCGCGTGATGTTTCGTAAATGGCGTTTGAAAGCGTGTGGTTATGCGAAAAGGATTTCTCAACGCGCTCGGTTCCCGCGGCTGCTATGCCGCTTGTATCCTCGCCGCGCGCGATCTTGCGCAGTATCACGCCGTTAATGCCGAACTCCTTATGTATCGCGTGAAAATCTGATTCCGCAAGCTGCCCTATTGTCATAATGCCAAGCGAGTGCATCCTTATTTCCATCCTGTGCCCGATGCCCCACATCCTTTTTACCGGAAGGCTGTATATCATATCCCTGTTTTCCTGCCGTACTATTGAAAGCCCGTCAGGCTTGTTGAACTTTGTCGCCATCTTGGCATAGGACTTGTTCCACGAAAGCCCTATAGAAGCCGTAAGGTTCTCTTTATCACGGATCATTTTTTTTATCTTCCACGCAAGCTTTGCCGCCTGGAAGTAATCACCCGCAACGGGAGTGATATCAAGGAAACATTCATCAACGCTGTACTGCTCAATGCAGTCCTCAGGCAGTACCTGCGCTATTTCATACAGTATGCTCTGCAGCACCGCTTCATATTTTGTGCCGTAGCACGGCAGGGAAATAAGCTCAGGGCAAAGCCTTTTGGCATCAACTACAGACATGCCTATATCAACCCCGAACCGGCGCGCTTCATAGCTTGCCGTCATAACTATTCCCTTGTTGCCTTCGCCGCCGCCTACAGAAACAGGCTTGCCGCGCAGCTTCGGGTTATCGCGCTGCTCTACCTGCGCGTAGAACGCATCAAGATCAAGGTGTATGAAATATTTATTGCGGTTCTCGTCTAAGCGGTGGTTAAGATCTTTGTGATGGGGGAATGAATACATGGGCATCATCCTTATCCTTTTGAAAAGATGCGCCTGGCGTGATGCCTCTCTTGGTATAAAAAAAGAGGAGCTTAGCTTGCCTGTATTTTTTGCTGTATTCATAATATCCTGAGCGAAGGAAGGATTCCATCCGGTTTGCTGAAATTTTTAATTTACCTGTATAAAATTATTAAACGTGCTGCCCCGATGGGGTCATTATTTTTTTTACCTCACCCCCGGCCCCCCTCCTGTAGGAGAGGGGAGAGAGAAGAAGAATTTGCGGGAATTGCTTCTAACCCTGGAGGGATGAAATATATTCTTTAATAATTTCCCCTTTAAAGGGGGAGCGATTGCTTTAATAATGTGATCGTTTCAATTTAACTTACTGTATCATTTCTGCCATATCATTTTTGCCTTTTCACTTTTGTCTTTTGCTTTTTTTACTTTTGCCTTTTGCTTTAAAATCACATTGCCGTAAAATCACGAGTCAAGCCCACTACAATACCCAGTATTTTGAACGGCTTGCGGATAGGATCATACCTGCTGTTTGCCGGCTGAAGGTAAGGCGCGCCCCCGTTCTTTTTAAAGACCTTTACCGTTACTTCATCATCAAGCAGGGCAACCACTATTTCACCGTCTGAAGCGGTGTTCTGCTTTCTCACTATCAGCTTATCCTTTTCAACTATCTTCTTATCTATCATACTGTCACCGCGGACAGTAACCGAGAACAATTCACCCTGTGAATGCCGGGGCTTTTCTATGGTGATATAGCCTTCA
This sequence comes from Ignavibacteria bacterium, assembly GCA_027492415.1. Lineage (GTDB taxonomy): Bacteria > Bacteroidota > Ignavibacteria > Tepidaquicellales > OLB5 > OLB5. The sequence goes on along the minus strand of JAPUEV010000260.1, from coordinate 3,081 downwards.
ATGTTATTATCCGCAAAGATAGGCTCACCCGCGGAAACGCTACCGTAAAGGGGAATGGTCAGCAGGCTGCCTTTTGCCATCTGCATCTCAGCAAAGCGGTCATCTTTCAGCTTAATGCTCCGCGCCATACCGCCTGATCTTTCCAGGCAGCCTTTTTTAACCAGCGCGGCTACTGACTGCTGAATTGCATTTACGTTCACTTTAAAATGGTCAGCAATTTCTTTGTAAGTGGGTGAGTGTCCGCTTTCCAGAATGAATTTCTTTATGAAATCTGCCAGCTTAGCCTGCTTTTTTGTGAGTTCTTTCAT
>JAPUEV010000260.1:0-2673 GCA_027492415.1 Ignavibacteria bacterium | reverse complement strand
TATACTGTATTAATTTACACTGTATAAATATACAGTATTATTCCGCGGAAGTCAAGCAAAAAATAATAGAATTTTTTGAGGGGGATAAATGGTGTAATTTAGGGGTAATCAATATGGCTGCGGGCACAGGTTGAATATCTGTTATTTGATATTTATTATTTTGTTATTTGCTATGACCTACATACAGAACCAGGTATACAAACCCATCGAGGTAATTTCGTATTTCCATAATTCCAAAGTTGATATCCTTAAATTCAAATGGGATAAGCGCGTGTATAAGGTAACCCGTATTGCCAATATATGGCGGCTGCCGGATAATGAGGAAGGCTTTAAAACACACTTTACGGTAATATGCGAAGATGATGCAATTATATGCGAGCTTTCATTCTACCATAAAAGCCTTAAGTGGGAAATTGTGCAGTATGATTCGCTTGTGTGACATTAATATCGATACCCCAAATACCCTACCGTATATACCCCGTTTTCTAAATTGAAAAAAACATCAAAAAAGCGTATTTTAGCTTTTTGGTTTACCAAAAATTCTGTAAAAAATGAAGTGCTTGGATGAGGAAGTGGGCTAAATTCATTATTTACACTTTCAAGAACTGGTTTAAATATTAATCTAACTGAGGTAAAAATGACAGACAATCAAAAGTTGAAAGATTGGGTCGCGGAAATGGCAGAGCTTTGCCAGCCGGATTCAGTTCATTGGTGCAACGGATCTGAAGATGAAAACAGAATGCTCATAGAACAGTGCGTAAAGAGCGGTCAGTTCACCCCCCTTAAAAAAAGAGAGAACAGCTACTGGGTTACTTCTGACCCGGGTGATGTTGCCCGTGTTGAAGATAAAACCTTTATCTGCTCCCAGAAAAAAGAAGATGCAGGTCCTACCAATAACTGGATGGATCCCAATGAAATGAAATCGATACTCAAAGGTTTGTTTGCCGGATGTATGAAGGGCAGAACAATGTATGTTATTCCTTTCAGTATGGGACCTCTCGGCTCCAAAATATCACACATCGGGGTTGAGCTTACCGATTCACCCTACGTTGTTATCAATATGAGAATTATGACACGCATCGGGCAGAAAGTACTTGATGTACTTGGCGCAAATGGTGAGTTCGTTCCTGCCATTCACTCAGTTGGCTACCCGCTTGCAGACGGTAAAAAAGATATTCAGTGGCCATGCAATACAACAAAGTATATTGTACATTTCCCCGAAGAAAAAGCTATCTGGTCATACGGCAGCGGCTACGGCGGAAATGCGCTATTAGGCAAGAAATGTTTTGCTTTAAGAATTGCATCAGTGCTTGCTAAAGAGCAGGGCTGGCTTGCTGAGCATATGCTTATACTCGGAGTTACACCTCCGGGCGGCGAAAAGAAATATATCGCAGCGGCTTTCCCCAGCGCATGTGGTAAAACAAACCTCGCAATGTTAACGCCATCACTTCCCGGGTGGAAGGTTGAAACAGTTGGTGATGATATCGCATGGATGAAGTTCGGCGAAGACGGCAGGCTTTATGCTATCAATCCTGAGTTTGGATTCTTCGGCGTAGCACCCGGTACTTCAATGAAGACAAATGCCAATGCAATGCTTTCTATGACTAAGAACTCTATCTTCACAAATGTTGCGCTCACAGATGATGGCGATGTATGGTGGGAAGGCATGACTGACGAGAAGCCCGCTCATTTAATTGACTGGCACAGGAATGACTGGACACCTGAGAGCAAAGAGCTTTCCTCGCATCCAAATTCACGCTTCACAGCTCCCGCATCACAGTGCCCCGTAATTGATCCCGCATGGGAAGACCCCAAAGGTGTGCCTATTTCCGCAATACTTTTCGGCGGAAGAAGGGCATCATTTGTTCCGCTTATTACTGAGGCTTATGACTGGAACCACGGTGTATTTATGGGTTCATCATGCTCAAGTGAAATGACAGCGGCAGCAGCAGGTACAGTTGGCAAGCTTCGCCATGACCCGTTTGCTATGCTTCCGTTCTGCGGCTATAATATGGGCGACTATTTCGGTCACTGGATAAATATTGGCAAAACCCATGATGCTGCAAAGCTGCCCAAAATATTTTATGTAAACTGGTTCCGCAAAGATGAGAACGGCAAGTTCATGTGGCCGGGCTACGGTGATAATATCCGCGCTATTAAATGGGCTATTGAGCGTGTTAACGGTACTGCAAAGGCTGTTGATGCTCCAATTGGCAGGCTGCCTGAAGCAGGTGATTTTGATGTAACAGGTCTTGATATCACAAAGGAAACACTGGAAAAATTATTTTCAGTTGATAAAGAGCACGGCATTGATGAAGTTAATGAGATGCGCGAATACTATAAAATATTCGGTGATACACTGCCTAAAGAATTAAGCGCAGAAGCCGATAAAGCAGAAGCAAGATATAAGAATTCATAAGATTTAAAATACTTAAATCGCCGTTGTTGGTGCCACGACTGCTTAGCAGTTCACCAGCAACAAAATAAATTATTTCAGATTCAAAAATTAAAGGGACTCGTGTAAACGGGTCCCTTTTTTTATTATGTCATGCCTGCGAATGCAGGCATCCAGACATAAAATAATACTAAGAGCATAAATGCAGGAAATGATATAATCCTGAAGCAAAGCAAAAGCCTTTAACCACAAAGCCGCAAAGTAAAATGTAGGGAAAG
>JAPUEV010000259.1 GCA_027492415.1 Ignavibacteria bacterium | reverse complement strand
TCATTAGAAATAAATTGGTATTTAATATTTTGGGTTCTATCATGATAGAGATTCCCGCCTTCGCGCCTGCCTGCAGCAGTCAGGGGAATAACAAGTTAAATTTCATTTTCTTGGATTTGTTGGTCTTACTTCAAGCTCGCTAATCATTGCATTTTCAGGAAGTGACGCAGCAAGCAGTATCGTCTCTGCAATTTCTTCAGCCTGCAGGACTGTCTCTTTCTTTGATGACAGTGTAGTTTGAGATTCCGTGCGGAAAAAATCAGTGGCAACACTACCCGGGCAAATTGCGCAGACCCTGATGTTATACTCCCTGACCTCAAGCATTAATGCCCTGCTTAAACCCATCACTGCATGTTTTGATGCGCAGTAAATTGAGCCTGTTGCAAATCCCTGCTTACCCGCAACAGATGCTATATTAATGATAGTACCTGAGTGCTCTTTTAGCATATGCGGAAGGAAACCCTTTGTAATTAAATATAAAGCGCGGATATTGGTATTAAATATTGCGTCAAAATCTTCTGTTTTTGAATCAACCAGGTTATCAAATACACTGAATCCCGCGTTATTAACAAGTATATCTATCTTACCGTACCTGCCAATGGTTTCATCAATTACTTTACTGATCGTATCTTCTTTAGAAATATCGCCTGATATTGTTATGATATTATCTTTATGACTTTCATTTTCTCTGATTATATCATCAAGGTCAGCCTGATTTCTGGAAGTTAATATTACTTTTGAACCTTCTTTAAGGAAAAGCTCCGCAGTAGCCCTGCCTATACCTTTACCTGCACCGGTAATTACTGCAATTTTGTCTGTTAGATTCATTTTGAATTATTCCATGGATTCTTCATCCTGAGCCTGTCTGAGGATGAACTTTTAAAAAAATAATTTTATTATAAAAAGAGATCCCCGCTTTCGCGGGGATTGAAGTATTAATCTACAGATCACCCTTAATTGGCTTGATGACAACATCCTCTATCACCACTTTCTTTGGCTGGCTGGCAACCTGGAAAGCAATTTCAGCAATATCACGCGGTGTCATCATGCGGGATGAATACTTTTGCCTGGATGCCGGGCTCCACATCGGTGTATCAGTAGCGCCGGGCATGATATTGGATACCTTTATATTGAATTTCCTTACCTCTGCCCTGAGCCCGTTGAACATTGCAAGCATTCCCGCTTTTGATGCGGCGTATGCCGAGCTGTTTGTAAATACGGTTTTGGCTGCGACAGAAAGTATATTGATAATATGCCCCTTTTTCTTCTTCATCATTATAGGCAGCACAGCGCGTGTAGTTAAGTAGCTGCCGCGAAGATTGGTTTCAAGGATATCGTCAAATTCCGGTGGTTTAGTATCAATAAAGGATTTAAATGTTGTAATTGCGGCATTATTGATAAGTATATCAATAGTACCGCATTTTTCAAGTATCTTTTTCTTTGTGCTTATAATACTCCGCTCTGAACGGACATCGCAAACAAAAGCGTACGCTTCGTGTCCCGCAAAACGTATTTCACTTACAAGCGATACAAGGCGCGATTTTCTTCTGGCAGTAGCAATAATAGTATAACCTGATTTCGCAAAAACTTTGGCAAGCTCAAACCCTATTCCGGTCGAAGCGCCGGTGATCCATACTACCCGGTTCATAAATTATGGTTTAGTTCAACTTATTGCTAATTGCTAACTGCTATTTGCTTGTTACATTAAACCAGTAAGTTCTAATACTCTCCCCAGACTCCCCTGAGTGTATTTGAAATTTCGCCAATTGAACAATAACTTTCAACGCATTTCAGGATATACGGCAGAAGATTTTCAGTTCCTTCGGCAGCCTTCTGTAATGCATCAAGATCTTTTTTAACTTCGTCATTGTTACGCTCAGCTTTTACTTTCGTTAATTTCTCTATCTGCTGCCTGCCAATAGCTTCATCAATATGCATCAGGTCAAGCTTTTGTGCGTTGTCCTCATCAGCAAATTTATTCACACCAACAATAACGCGCTCACCTGATTCTATTTCCTTTTCAAATTCATACGCGCTTGCAGCAATTTCATCTGCCTGATAATTAAGTTCAATGCACTTAACTGCCCCGCCCATTTCATCTATCTTGTTCAGGTATTCCCATGCGCCTTTTTCTATCTGGTCTGTAAGGTACTCTATGTAATAAGAACCGGCAAACGGGTCAACAGTATCAGCAATCCCGCTTTCATAAGCAATTACCTGCTGTGTGCGCAGGGCTGTTGTTACTGAATCTTCAGTTGGCAATGCAAGAGCTTCATCTTTTGAATTTGTATGCAGTGACTGGCATCCGCCCATTACGGCACCCATAGCTTCAATGGTCGTCCTTACAACATTATTTTCAACCTGCTGCGCAGTGAGTGATGAACCTGCAGTCTGGCAGTGGAAACGGAGCATCATGCTTTTTTCGCTTTTTGCGTTAAAGCGTTCCTTCATAATTTTAGAGTATATCCTTCTTGCGGCGCGGTACTTTGCAATTTCTTCAAGGAAGTTTATCTGCCCGTTGAAGAAGAACGAAAGCCTTGAAGCGAATTTATCTACGTCAAGTCCGGCTTTAACCGCAGCTTCAATATAAGCAATCGCATCGGCAAGTGTGAAGGCAACTTCCTGAATTGCGTTTGAACCTGCTTCACGGATATGGTACCCGCTGATTGAAATAGTATTCCAGCTCGGAAGGTTCTGGTTGCACCATGCAAAAATATCTGTGATCAGGCGCATGGAGTGTTTTGGAGGATAAATGTAAGTTCCCCTGGCAATGTATTCCTTCAGAACATCATTTTGAATTGTTCCGCTAATCTTTTTAAGATCAGCGCCCTGTTTTCTTGCGATTGCAACATACATGCATAGCAGCACTGCAGCAGATGCGTTGATAGTCATGGATGTTGTTATCTTATCAAGGGTGATACCATCAAATAATATTTCCATATCTTTGAGTGTATCGATAGCAACCCCGACTTTGCCAATTTCGCCTTCAGCAATTGGCTCATCGCTGTCATACCCAATTTGAGTTGGAAGGTCAAATGCTATACTTAAGCCTGTTGTGCCCTGCTCAAGCAGGAATTTATAGCGCTTGTTCGATTCTTCAGCGGAGCCAAATCCGGCATACTGCCTCATTGTCCAGAACCTGCTGCGGTACATCTGTTCATGCACACCGCGTGTGAACGGGAATGAACCCGGGTTGCCAAGCTTTGCTTTATATTCTTCTGAGTTTTCTTCTATGAAGGGCGGTATATCTATTCCTGAATCTGTTATAAATTTTTCTTTTCTGTTTTTAAATTCTTTCATTGTAATTCCCTTATAATTGCTTAATATTTTGCATAATCTAACCAACAAAAATAGCTAAAATAGCAGTTAAATAATATGATTAAGATTAGGTTTTATTAGTACTTAGGTAATTTTTAAGTTTAAAGCATTGGATAAACAACAAAAAATTAATATCTTTGCAGACTAATTATTAAAGTAACTTAAATAAAGCTAAGCTATGAATAAAAAACTTCTTTCAATTTCAGCTATAGTAATTGTTTTCGCTTTCGGGTTCCTGTATCTGAACCAGGCATATCTTGTAGCGCACGATAAAGGCAGCTGCGATAAGGAATGCACACAAAAGACTGCCGGCAAAACATGCGATAAGTCATCATGCGATAAATTGGCAGGTGATAAATCAGGATGCGATAAATCAAATTGTGATAAATCATCATGCGGAGAGAATAAAAGCCAGGTTAAAGCCGGCGGAGAGTATTCAAGCTACCAGTTTGTTACTGATAAAGCAGGCTGCGAAGATTCAAAAGCTGAGCTGCAGAAAAACCTGTTAAGCGTTGCAGGCGTAAAAGAAGTTAGCTTTGGCTCAACATGCAATGTATCAAAAATGACAAATGTTACAGTAATGTATTCAGCAGGTGAAACATCTGAGGAGAACATTGCTTCATATTTAAAGAACAGGAATCTTGACTGCTCAGGCAAAGGATGCGATAAAGAAGGTAAAAATGATTGTCCCGGCATGAAAGAAAAGAAATCAAGCGATTCTAAGCAGCTGTAAAATTTATAATATTTCAGACGGGTTACAATCCCGTATCTACAGTTTTAAAGGATGATTGAATTTTCAGTCGTCCTTTTTTTATGAGCATTGTAAGTTGAATCGCTGATTCGACTATAATACGCGAAACGGCGTTTCGCGTTACAAATATTTATTACACTTATAGACTTATTTCATTTTCTGACAGGAATATACTCGTTCCACGAAATTAGATTTTATTTGGTTTCAACGAAATTCAACATTATATATTTTTTTCAGACTCTTGAAGTATCTATTCGTGGCACGAGAGGCTAACGAATAATTCTCTTTTAACCCTTTCAATATTTCATTAAATTTAGATAATTAAACTACACACCATGCCTGAGAAAATATTGATCGGAAACGAATTCATAACAACCGGTGAAGTAAAACCTGTTATAAATCCATATACCAATAAAACTGTTGGTGAAGTATACATTGCCGGTGAAAAGGAATTCAATTTATCAAAAGAATATCTTACAAATGCTTTTAAGGAATTCAGTAAACTGCCAGTTTATAAAAGACAGGAACTGCTTTACAGAATATCCGAAACGGTTAAAGCTCAAAAAAATGAGCTGGCAAGGCTCATTACTGATGAAACCGGCAAACCTATAAAATTTTCACAAATAGAAATTGACCGGGCAATCTTTACATTCAGGCTGGGTGCTGAAGAGTGCTCACGTATTTATGGCGAAGTTCTGCCTATGGATATGCTCCCCGGCTCAGAAAATAAAACGGGTATTGTTCGCAGATTTCCGACAGGCTTAATACTTGGTATTACACCATGGAATTTCCCTGTGAACCTTGCTGCGCATAAGATATCACCTGCGCTTGCTTCGGGGAATGTGATCATGATAAAACCCTCCTCAAGCTCAATGCTAACAGCTATTGCACTCGGTAAAATTGTATTTGATTGCTGCAATGAGCTTGGTATCACTTCTATTCCGTTAAACATACTGCCGATATCAGGAAGTAATATGGATAAACACATTTCAGACCCTGCCATTAAGCTGATAAGCTTCACGGGGTCAGGAGAAGTTGGCTGGGGAATTAAGAAAAAGTCAGACAGGCAGAAAGTATCGCTTGAGCTTGGCGGTAATGCCGGTGTAATTGTGAATAATGATGCTGATATTGATTCTGCAGTAAGTAAAATTACTATTGGCGGATTCTCTCAGGCTGGGCAAAGCTGTATTTCAGTGCAAAGAGTTTATATACATAAGGATATTTATGATACTTTCCGCAGCAAATTAATTGAAGAAACAAAGAAAGTAAAATTTGGAGATCCTTATTATGCTGATACAATCACAGGCCCAATGATAAATGAGGAAGAAGCTATCCGCGCAGAAAAATGGATACGCGAAGCTAAGCAGGCAGGTGCAAAAATATTAACCGGCGGCAAACGGAATAAAGCAGTAATTGAACCAACAGTGATCGAAAACGCTCCCGATAACACTAACGTAAAATGTGCTGAAGTGTTTGCTCCTGTTATAACCATAGAGCAGTTTACAGGTTTCAAAGATGCTGTTAGAATGGTTAATGAATCCAGGTTTGGCTTGCAGGCAGGTGTATTTACAAACAATATTCATGATATCATGTATGCTTATAATAATATTCATACGGGTGGTGTTATAATTAACGAAGCCTCAGCTTACAGGATGGACGCAATGCCCTATGGCGGAGTTAAAGATTCCGGCAACACCCGCGAAGGTGTGCGTTATGCGATCAATGAAATGACAGAAGAGAAGATATTGGTATTGTAAGCACAGATTATATAATTTATTATTGCCTTACATTAACTGGATTTTATTGATAAGATATGAAGCTCCCTTTTTCAACTGAACAGTTTTTAAATATTTTTGGAACCTACAACCAAAGTGTTTGGCCTTTACAGATATTATTTAATTTATTTGCAATTCTTTGCGTCTATTATGTATATCGTAATTCAAAGCATTCCGGTAAAATAATTTCCGCGATACTTGCTTTATTCTGGTTATGGATGGGAATAGTTTATCATTTTGCTTTCTTTTCACAGATCAACAAAGCTGCTTATGTTTTTGGCATAATATTTATTATACAAGCTCTGCTGATAATTTATTACGGTCCGTTAAAGCAAAAATTAGATTTTGCATTTGGACGGAACATTTACTCTTATACAGGTGCAGTATTAATAACATTTGCATTGATAATATATCCAATGCTTGGATATTTTTTCGGGCATATTTATCCAATGTCACCCACATTTGGTCTGCCATGCCCAACTACAATATTTACTTTCGGTTTTTTATTATTTTTGAAAGGGAAAATTCCGGTTCAATTATTGATAATACCTTTTCTATGGTCATTGATAGGTTTTACTGCAGCCCTGCAATTGGGAATTTATGAAGATACAGGATTATTAATCTCAGGGATTGTAACTACCTTTTATGCGAAAAAGAAAAATTATCATAAAAACTGTAAGTTGAATCGCTGATTCGACTGCCCGAAACAGCGTTTCGGGTTACAAAAAAATTATACCTTATTCATCCAATGAACTGTAGTCATCGGATGAACACTTTTGCGCCTTGGAGACTTCCTGCCTGCCGCAGGCATGGTGCGTGAACTCTTTTCCATTACCCGAATAATCTCTGGATCAGCCTGTTTTCAACCCCGCAGAACCCGCAGTCAATTGGCTTGGCGGGATAATCAGGCACCTTATTTTCAGCGCCGCATGACATGCACTTAAAGCTTTGCTGTACTTTTGTTGTTTTATGGCAGCTTTCACAATAGACTTTGTACGAACCTTCGGGAATATAAATTTCCTCTTTGCAGTGTTCACACTCCCCTTTTCTGCCGGCAGGTCTTTCAATTTCCACATACTGCATATTGAATCCCGTCATATCAAGCAGTCTTTGCTGTTCATCATCAGTTAGGTAAGGCAGCCAGATCTGCACGAACATTGAAAGCTTCATTTTTAAATGGACTTTCTCCGGTACAACATCATTCATCAAAGCATATTTGGGATCACTGTAAAACACTTTTATTCCTTCTTTAGTCATATCAATAAAAAACTCAGCCAATTTAAAAAAATCGTCTCCATTTACTTTTGATCCGCCATCCAGAGCATAATAATACTCCAGGCTGTAGTATAATTCATTCTGTTTTATGCCATACTCCTGCCACTTAGGATCAAATCCGTATTCTGTAGTTGAATCTGCGCAAACATTAATATATGCATCGTAAATTTCTTTTGTTTCAACAGTCGGCGGCAGGTATGCAGGATATGTTGTATAGTAATAATCCCAGTACTCATGCTGAAGCTTGCGGTATAATTGCCTGTCATTTTTATTCAATGCAGTATTGATCCTTGCCATAAGGTCAGCTTTTTTGTCTACGTACCGTGCGGTTTTTTCGGGTGATTCGTTCCAGGATTCAAGTCCGAGAGTATAATCAACATCAGTAAATGTCCCGCAGTAGTCACAAATTATGTACGGTGACCTGTATTCATTCACCTTTGGCGCACCACATCCTATACATGTAAACTTTTTAATTTTCATAATAACATATAATATAAGCCTAATCGCTGATTCGATTGCCCGAAATACTGTTGCGGGTTACCGTTATTTAATGCTTTACTCATCCGATGACTTTAAGCGAGACTGCTGGTGCAGTCATCGGATGAGTGTACTTCGCTCAGGATTTTGTCTACCCGAACAATCTCTGTATCAGCCTGTTTTCTACCCCGCAGAACTCACAGTCAATTGGCTTGGCGGGATACTCTGGTACCTTATTATCTGCGCCGCATGACATACATTTAAAGGTCTGTTGTACCTTAGTAGTTTTGTGGCAGCTTTCGCAATGTACCTTGAATGAGCCTTCCGGAATATATATTTCTGCTTTGCAGTGTTCACACTCGCCTTTTCTGCCTGCAGGCTGTTCAATTTCAACATACTGCATGCAGAAGCCTGTCATCTTGAGGAATTTATCCTGATCTTCATCAGTAAGATACGGAAGCCATGCCTGTACGAACATTGAAAGCTTCATTTTCAAATGTACCTGTTCAGGCAGCAGGTCTTTCATTACAATGTACTTTGGATTTTCATAAAATACTTTAAATCCTTCCTTTGTCATCCCGATAAAAAATTCTGCAAGCTTAAAGAATCCTTCACCCTGTACTTTTGTTCCCTGCATGGTTTGGTAATACTGCAGTGACTGCTGCAATGCCTGCTGTTGCCGTGCCAAGTCACCCCACTTCGGTTCAAAAGCTGATTCAGTGCTAGACTCCGCGCAAACATCGAGGTAATCCCTGTACTTGTAACCATCATCAATTGATGGAGGCAGGTAAGCTGGGTATGTACGGTAATAATAATCCCAATACCCGCGCTGCAGCCTCCAGTATTCCTGCTTATCGCCTTTCTGAAGCGCGTACTGCAGGCGGTTCATGTAGTCCATTTTATTGAAAGCATAGCCGATATTTTTCATAACTGATTGGTTCCAGAAATTCATGCCGAGAGTGAAATCAATATCTGTAAAAGAGCCGCAGTAGTCACACATAATATACGGCGACCTGTACTCATTCACCTTTGGCGCGCCGCAGTTTACACAGGTAAATTTCTTAATTTTCATAAAATTCCTTAATAATT
>JAPUEV010000258.1 GCA_027492415.1 Ignavibacteria bacterium | reverse complement strand
GGAATCTTGATGTTGAATCTTCCTTTTTAGTTAAGTAATTCATCAGTCCCAGGAATATCAGGAATACATGTATATTAAAAAATTCCGGCATAAGCACAGATGAATCAAATAAGCTTAAAAATAAATATGAAACAAGGAAGCTTACAAGGTAACCGTAAAATATTTTCACATTATCAGATTTTGTTTTCAGGGACCTGTATGAAAATCTGATAAGGAATAAAAATATAAAAAATATAATAGCAACTGCATATATCAGGCCAAACATCAATATCAGTGAGGCTACGGCATTATGTGGATTGTTAATGTAATCTTCTTTGGCAAGATTAAACATGTTATACTGTAAAAATACCTTAAATGTATTTGTAACCCCGTATCCCCATAACAGTGACCTTGTATCGTTTGTCATCATCTGGTATGCAGGAAGCAGAAGATACAGCCTTGAAACAAACGAGCTGTAACCTTTTGCTTTAAAAAATGGCGGAATAACAAACACAGTTACAAACAGAAAAGGCGGGATAAAAATCAGGAACTTTCTCCTGTATTTCAAAAGGAAATAAATCAATAAAGCGGCGCCAAGTCCTATATAGCCTGCCCTTGTATAAGTAAGCAGCGATGCCAGCAGCTGAAGGCCCATTGAGAAATAATAAAAATAAATTTTATACTGTGTCAAATTATCTCTTTGCCAGTCAATATAAAATAATGTAGATATAAGACCTGCATTAAAAATAACAGGTACATAATTAGGGTGACCGATAAATGATACCATCAATCCCTGGTAGCCTGCATCTATCTTTAAAATGAACATTAAAAACCCTACGACCGAAGCTACAAAACTAAAATATGAAATGATGAGAACCAGCCTTTTAAAATTGACCGGGTCAGTAATTATTATAAACGGGATTATCCAGAAAAATATAATAACAATAAAAGTGAGGTCAAGGAACCGTACCAAATAGCTTAAGCCTGTTATTTCCTGTGGATTATAAACAAAGGTAGATATGCAGAAGAGAACAAACAGAAAGAAAATATATTTAGATGTACCTGAAAATATACTGATCTTCAGCCTTAATAGATTTTCTCCGTCAATTAGCCAAACAAGGTATATTACAGATAAAATGAATATAACAAATATTTCATTCCCTATTAATGCACCTTTCCCGGGCAATAATGAATTTCTGTATAATGTTACAACTATCAGAGAAAAAGGAAAATAAAAGAATGCTTTATTAAAAAATGACCCTTGCTCAGTCTTTAAATTTTCAATAGCTGCCATTAACTTTCATTACTTTTATTATATTCCTTTAGTGAACCCTTAAATGACCTGAATTTATGCAACCCAAGGAAAAAGGTATAGCTAAGGACAAAACCAACAAAAGTAAACACCAGAACCATTGTAAGTCTCTTTGGTTTTGTTTTTCTTTCTGAAACAAAGGGTTTATCAAGTATCAAAATAGTAGGTGTTTCTCTTTTTTCCTCAATTTTGGCCTGTTCATATAACGGCAAAAGGAAAGTTATGATCTTTGCCTGTATTTCCATATCCCTTTGCAGCCTTAGATAAGAAAGAATTATCTGGGGTGAATTTCCAAGCCTGAGATAATCCGTAAGGTCAGTTGATGCGGATATTTCTGTAATTTTACTCCTTAAAGAATTTACTTTTGCTTCCTGTAGTTTTACTTCAGGCTGATCTGCGCTTAATATTCGTTTAATTACGTCTAATTTTACTTCCTCTGCTTTTAATTCAGCTTCCAGGGCAAATACTGATTGAGCCGAAGCTTTAAACTGAAGATCAGGTGCAATACCGTAAATTTGCTGAAATGATTTCAATGTATCTTCTGTGTTCTTAAGGTCCTCTTTAGCCTGGAAATATCTTTTTTCAATAAACTCCCTGTTATTTTTCGCGTTTGTTACATTCAGCTCAATGTTGATCTTATCAAGCTGGGTCAGGAGAAACTCAACCATTTCTTTAGCAAGCTGCGGGTCTTTATCAAGAACACTAACATACATTATACCGGATTGTTTCTCGATCTTAATCTGCATCTGTTCTTCCCTGAAAGATTTCAAAGCATCTTCCTTGAACCTATACTCATCCCGCTGCATTAATCCGAATTTATCTATTAATTCTTCCAGGCATCTTCTGCTGATAAGTATCTCTTCATATGCTGCCAGTTCCTTTGTTGATTTTCCTCCGCCAACACCAAGCTCATCCAGTCCCTCAATATCCGGGATCCCTGAACCAAGCGATCCCAGCAAACCACCGGCTTTGGAAGTGCTTTTAATAGAGGCAGTTGAAGTATAGATCAAATCCAGTACAAAGAAGTACACAACAATTGAAATAATACAACCAACTAACGTAAAAACAAAGATCTGTTTTTTGTATTTTAAAAATATATTAAGCAGGTCTAATATCGTTGTTTGATTATTTTGCTTATTTATATCTGTTCGTTTCTGCTCTTCCACAAATGCTCCTACTTCTGTGATTGAATTACTAATAATGTTAATGTAATAACGCTTACAATTACTCCTGCTACCTTTGATATAAGATCTATATCGTACGCAAAATCACGTTTTATAACCCTTGGTACATATACAAAATCACTTGACTGGATCTTTGCATCATCTTTTTCAATCCACTCCCTGGTTTTGAACTTGATCACTCTCACTTCATCTTTATCTGCTCTTTCGCCGTAACCACCGGCAGCATCAATATAATAATCAGCATCTGCACCTTCCTTATAAGGAACAAACCCGGGCCTGTTAACCTGTCCGTAGACATATATTTCTTTGCTGTTATCCGCAATATAAATGATATCACCATTCTTAAGTGTTACATCCTGGGACATATCACCTTCTGATAGCTTTTCAAAATCGACATTAACTCTCCCTATCTTATATAAAAGGTCAAGATCAAAACTTTCTTTTTCTTCTTTATTTGAGACTATATCATTTAATCTTCTTGTATATACATTTTCCAGGGTATCCCTGTTCTTTGTCTGGATAAAGAATGTATCAAGCTTTCTGTAGACTTCAGAATTCGGAAGATATGCATTTGGCTGCAGGCCGCCTGCATCACGTATCAGGTCTGATAGCTTTGAATTGTTAAGAGTAATAGGATAGTTGCCGGGTCTTATAACCTCCCCAAGCACCAAAACCCTGAAATCTCTTCTGGGGTCTGCATACGGATAAACATAAATACGGTCATTGGCTTCTAATTTAAGCTTCTTATTCTCTTCATAGCTTACAATTTTATTTTCCATTTTTGTGCCGCTGGAGTTCATTGTAGATATCATGACACTATCCATTTTAGCAACCGATGTAACTCCGCGTGAAAGCTGAATTGCCGTTTCAAGATCATCACCTTCAATATATTCAAATGTACCGGGGTATTGAACTGCACCCTGAACTCCGATAAATCTGCCTTCCCAGTCATATTTCTGGAGTGTCAAAACATCCCCTTCCCTTAAGAAAGGATTATATTTCTCATCCTGTGTGGCAAAATACTTATAAAGATCTATCCTCTGAATTTCACCGTTTTTCCTTTTCAGCTTAATATTTCTAAAGCTGAAACTGTTTCTTTCGCCCGGGTTCGTTCCGGATTTCATTAATGAAACACTGTCACTGAAAATAAACGCTATCAGCGAGCTTGCTCTCATAATAGCAGATGTAGGATAGGTACCCTGTCCCACCCCGGTTACTGTTACAAGGAATCTTCTGGGAGAAATTAGAGTAAGTGTTATTTCAGCAGATATAAATCTCTTTTTAACTTCTGCTATAACTTTACTTTTTGCCTCATTCAGTGTTAATCCCGCCACAGATATCTCACCAACAGAAGGAATAATCAACGAACCTTCCGGGCTTACCGATACCGGCAATGGAGTGTTTACTATTCCCCAAATTCCCAAAGAAAATATATCATTTGGACCAACAATATATTTATTTGCATCAATAGCACCTTCCATTAATTGATCATTGAAGATGGTATTTGTTGATGCAGTTGGCTCTATCTGTTTAAGAATATCAAAGTTCTGCAGATCCATCTTTGATGTATTCATATTCAGATCAAACTGCTTTAGCGAATTGCTCTGTGAGTTCGTGGGATTTTTATCATTCAGACCGCTTTGTGCATATAAAGCGGTGTAAATTAATGATAGAAATATAACTGCTGTTAATTTTAATTTAATTCTCATATTTTATAATTTAAACTTATTTTTGATATCATTTAAGATATCATCTGTTTTATTCTCGCCGAATGTTTCAGTGTATATTCTGAGTAAAGGCTCAGTCCCTGATGCCCTTACCAATAACCAGCCATTATCAAACAAAAGCTTGCAGCCGTCAAGTGTATCAATTGATATCACCTTCAAACCTGCAACTTCTTTTAATCCTTTTGCCTTTTCGATTAATTCTGATTTCAGCTCATTGCTTGAAAGATGCTGGTCAATTCTTTTGTAATAAAACTTTCCGTACTCATTTTCAATATCTGAAATAAGGTCACTTAATTTTTTCTTCTTAACTGCAAGCATTTCGCAGAACATCATACCGTTAAAGATACCGTCTCTTTCAGGCAGATGGTGCTTTAAGCCGATGCCTCCGCTCTCTTCAGCGCCAATTAAGATATCTTCCTTAATCATCAGCTCTGAAATATATTTAAACCCAATAGGCACAGTATACAGCTTAATTCCATATTCATCACAGATCTTTTTTATCAGCTCGCTGGAAGAAAATCCTCTTACAACGCCGCCGGTCATTTTCTTTTCATTGATCATATAAGTAAGCAGAAGCGCAAAAGTCTTCTGTGCATCTACAAACTCGCCGTGTTCATCAAATATAGCTATCCTGTCTGCATCGCCATCGGTAACAATACCTATATCATAATTGCCTTCTTTTATTTCGCTTGAAATTAAAGAAAGATTCTTTGCAACCGGTTCCGGACTTGATCCGCCAAATGAAGGGTTAACTTCACTCCTTAATGCTTTAATATTAATCAAACCGTCCATCATGCCCTGTCCTGAGCCGTACATCGCATCATAAATAATCTTAACGCCTGATCCTTTAATCTTCTCTGTATCGATCTTATTTTTAAGCGTATTTATGTAATAATCTCGTCCTTTTGTATATTCAATTTTTCCATCCTTTAACAGCTCATCAAATGTTTTGGTGCCGTAATCAAAATCCTTATTTTCATCAAGCACTTTTTCTATCACAACAAGGTTTACAGGTCCCATTGAACCGCCAAATTCATCCTTCAGCTTAAAGCCGTTATACTCTGCGGGATTATGTGATGATGTTATCATAACGCCATAAGCAAGATTGTTATCCCTGCTTAATAATGATACTGTAGGTGTGGTTACAAAAGTATCGGTTATGAAAACTTTTATGCCATGGTTGGCAAAAACCTCTGCTGAACATTCAGCAAATTCCTTTGAAAGGAATCTTGTATCGTATCCTATTACTATCCCGTTCTTTATCTTTGCATGGTTTTCAAAAGCAATAGCCGTTGCCTTTGAGATTTTTCTCAAATTATCAAAAGTATATTCATCTGCAATGACTGCTCTCCAGCCATCAGTTCCAAATTTAATTGCCATTATTTTTTAAAATATTAAATTATTAAACTTCCAGTTTCCTGTGTTCGTTTACCCAGTTCTTAACATACTCAATTGTTTCGTGGGTAGGAGTTCCAGGTGTGAATAACTCACCAACGCCAATCTCCTTTAATTTCGCAATATCTTCCTTGGGAATAATCCCCCCGCCGAATAAAAGTACATTATCAACATCCTTGGCTTTCATCTGGTCAAGTATTTTTTTGAATACTGTCATATGAGCGCCGCTTAATATACTAATGCCTATAGCATCAGCATCTTCCTGAAGCGCAGCTTCAACTATCATTTCAGGGGTCTGCCTTAAGCCAAGATAAATTACTTCAATACCTGCATCTCTGAATGCAGCTGCAATGACCTTTGCGCCTCTATCGTGGCCATCAAGTCCTGCTTTTGCAATAATTACACGAATTTTTCTTTCCATAATAATATTAATTAAGATTCCAGAACAATTTCATTTATATTTTTGTGAGAAACCTTCTGGTAAAACATAACTGCAACTATCCCCACTATCACAGCAAACCACAATGTGGCTGCCCTGATAATTAAAGTAGCTGCAACCGCAATACTTTTTGGTATTGTCAATAAAACCAATAAACCTGTTATACTGGCATCTGTTGCTCCTAATCCGCCGGGCAGCATTGTAATGGCACCAGCAATAGTAGCAAATCCGTAAACAAATGTTGCAATAAAAATATCTATATGCGGAGCGCCCGCAACATTGAAACCATTGATAACCAGGTAAAAGCTTAAACACTCAAAAGACCACGCAAAAATACTTAAAATAATGGTTATTATTAACTCCTTAAACCGTACCATCTGGTAGATACTGTCATATGCTGTATGTATTTTATGCGATATTCTGGAAACAAATTTCAGCTTTTCCATAATGCCTATAATTGCATAAGAAAGCTTCCTGTTGCTGATAACGAAAACCAGCACTACAAAGAAAACGCCGAACCCTATTATCAATTTTGTTCCGTACCCGAACATCAAAGCGCCTGTAAGGCTTAAAAGAACCAATGAAAGAAAATCAGTGATCCTTTCTGCAAATACAATAGGCGCGCTTTTGCTTACAGGTGTATCGTTCTGTTCTTTGAGTAAATATGACTTAAATACCTCGCCAATTTTGCCCGGTGTTATTGACATAATAAAAGATGATAAGAATATAAGGAAGCTCATCTTCCTTTCGATCTTTATATCAAGTACTTTGGTATAATACTCCCACCTGAAAAACCGGAACATGTAATTACATAATGAAAGCAGAAGTATTAACGGGAACATAAGCCAGTTATAAAAGGCAAATGCTTCCATCAGCTCATTGAAATTGGCATAAATGCTCAGCCCCAGAAATACAACTGCGCCAAGAACAACTGAGAATAGAATTTTTTTCTTATATTTCCGGTACAATCAGTCTATTAATTTTATGAACTTGCTTAAACCTGTATAAGTTTTTAAAACCGGTAAACCTACAATATTAAAGTAATCGCCTGTAATTTTCTCAACAAATGTGCTGCCTAGGTCATCCTGGATACCATAAGCACCTGCTTTATCCATGGGTGAACCCCCTTTAACATAAAATTCTATCTCTTTAGTTTTAAGTTTCCTGAATTTTACTTTTGTGACTTCGAATGTTTTGTACGTTTTTGATGAAACAGAATCCAAAATCACTAATCCGGTATAGACCTTATGCTCTTTTCCGCTTAAATATTTCAGCATTTTTACAGCTTCTGCAGCAGATTCAGGCTTACCCAAAATCCTGCCATTTATTACCACAATTGTATCAGAAGCTAAAATTATACCTTTTTTCTTTTTCGCTACTTCTTTAGCCTTTAATCCGGCTAAATTAGCTGCAAAAACGCCGTAATTTTGGACTTTTTCAGGTATATTTTCCACAATATTAGCTGGTATAACTGCAAACTTCAATCCAAAATTCTTTAATAATGCATTTAAAAGCAATTTCCTTCTGGGGGAAGATGATGCCAGTATTATTTGTTTTTTGCTGTTTTTTTTCATCACCACGCCTTCAATTCATAGAAATCATAATCATCGATCCGTTTTTTAAAAACATATTCTGTATCCAGTATCTTTTTAAATTCAGTAAATCTATCAAGCAGCTGTTTTGAATCTTCATTAAAGCCTGATATATAATAAAGCGGATCGTTGCTGGCTATGATTATTAATTTTGGCTTTGCTTTGTTAAGCTCCCCTATAAATTCATTCCTGAATGCTGTGTTTTCTGCCTTCCATAATAAGGGGATATGATAAACGAACCTTGAAACACAATTTCTGCCCGTCATATAATAAACCAGCGGGTCATAACCCCAAACATAAATTTTATCGTTCATATTGGTGTTCTGGCTGACATAATCAATAGCATTGAACGTTTTCCTTATCATAAAAACTGAATCAGTAGTGATACCATTCTTAATATAAGCTTCTTTCAATGTTTCACTTCCGTTTAAATAGCTGAATAAAGTTTGATAATTACTTATATATGGTTTTCCGGCATACAGTGCAAAGCCTGCTAACAAAAACAATAAAGAATACACTGCTTTTTTATAATGAGCTTTAAACAAGTCATCAAGCAAATAAGATACACACACACCAGTACCAACCGATATCGCCGCAATTATCACAAGGAAATGATAATGATAGAACTTCCATTGTATGATAAGGCTGAAGAGAGTGGCAATAACCCAGGAAAGAATAATTAATGTGGTAAAATTACTTTTTCTCCTGAAAATTATTATTATTGAACCGCCTATAGAGAACCATATCAGCGGAGAATAAACTGAATATGTAAATAATCTTACAAGGCTGTTAATAATAAATTCACGCGATTCTGTTTCATATGCAATTTTTGTGTATTCGGATGTCTGCCCGAATTGTATATCAATTAAATCCTTTAGAGCGCCGGTATACTGATACCAAAAGGCTGTCAGTGCGATAAGCAGCAAAAATCCTGAGATGAAGATCAATGAATTTTTAATCCTGATAGATGTTAATTCATTTTTTGAAAGCAGCATAGCAAGTACAGCAAGCGGTATGAATGAAATTATGGTATACTTGAAAAGTACTGCCAAAGCAAATAAAATACCAGCAAAGAATATTTTAAC
>JAPUEV010000257.1:6557-8750 GCA_027492415.1 Ignavibacteria bacterium | reverse complement strand
CTGTTGGCGGGGCCGGACTTGTGAGCGGTATAGCCCTTGGATTCAGGCATTTTTCGCCCGGTACAAAAATTATCGCCGGCGAGCCGCTGAATGCAAGTGACGCTTTTGAAAGCATCAAAGCGGGAAAAATTATCCCTGTTAAGGATCCTTCTACAATTGCTGACGGACTGAGAACTTCACTTGGCGATATAACCTTTCCTTTAATTAAAGATCTTGTAAGCGATATTGTCACTGTATCAGAAGATGAAATAATAAACGCAATGAAGCTTGTGTGGGAAAGAATGAAGATAATAATCGAGCCCTCCAGCGCAGTTGCTTTTGCTGCCCTTCTGAAAAATTTATCGCCTTATAAAAATAAGAATATCGGTATAATTGTATCCGGCGGAAATGTTGATATATTAAACCTTCCTTTTAAACCTAAACTATAAAAATTATGAAAGCGGAGATAAAATTCGTAAAAACAAAAGATTTTATCAAAACAACTGCTTCAGGGCAGCTTAGCCTGGAAGAAAGCAAACATGTGCTCTCTCACCTTGCTGCGCTTAACTCCCAGGACGACCTGCATGATATACTCATTGATGTCAGGGAAACAACTTCAGTACTTTCGCTGAGTGATATTTATGAGCTTGTTACGGAAGTTGGCAAACTGCGTCATTCTTTCCGCTCTCAAATTGCAATTCTTATCGGTCCGCAGCATGATATAGATAAAGCCCGCTTCCTTGAAATGTGCGCGTCAAACCGCGGATTTTCGGTGAATGTTTTCTATGATTTTGAAGATGCCGTGAACTGGCTGATGTGTCCCGATGATAATGAGCTTAAAATATGAAGGCAAAACTAACCGGTACTGCGGCAATACTGCTTGTAAAAAATGTGATAATATCTGCTGAGTATTACAGGGATATGCTTGGCTTTACAATTGTAAATTATTACGGCCACCCGCCGGGGTTTGCCATTGTTCAAAGGGATGATAATTACCTCATGTTCTCCTCGGCCCCGCCTGAGAAAATTACCCCGAACTGGAAAATAGCCGAGAAGACCAGCAATGTTTACTTCTGGGTTAATGATGCCGAAACACTGTATAAGGAGTTTGTTGATAGCGGCGCGAATATTGATTACTCATTGTACACTACTCCCTACGGAATTAAAGAGTTTGGCATTAATGACCCCGATGAATATGATATCTCATTTGGCGAAATAATAAAATGAATCAAAGTAATTTCAATTTAAAGGAATTCCATCACTCCATCCTGCTTAGCTCTTCAATAAGCAAAGTATATAATGCTGTAGCATCAGGGGGCGGAATATGCAAATGGTTCATGGGTACAGCCATATATCATGATTTGAACGGCAATGAGTGTGAACAAAATGTTAACGCCCAAAAAGGTGATAGCTTCCGGTGGCACTGGCTCCAAAAGGATCTCGAAATTACAGGAACTGTGCTTGATGCAATTGAAAACGAAAAATTTGCCTTTACTTTCGGTCCTTTATTTGAAGTAACCATAACACTTGCTGAACAAAACGGCAGAACAAAGCTGACTCTTTGGCAAAGCTATTCAGCCGGAGCGGAACAAAATGATTTTGCGCATATAAACTGCTGCACATGCTGGGTTTTCTTTTTGACCAATCTTAAATCTGTTCTTGAACACAATACCGATCTACGCGAAACCCTGGCTGACGACGAATCACTTATCAACCGCTAAAAAAAATCTAAAACATCCCCCATTTATTAAAGGGGGGAGTATTGCTTCGGTATTCCTTTATCCACAATTAGTCTTACGTTTATTCCATCGTAAAATCCAGTCGGGGGTTTAGCTTATGCACTTTCGTTCTTTGCAGAGTCTCCCGCAGGGGACTCTGAAAAAAAGATAAATCCTCGCCATAAAAAAGACAGAGAAGTCGCCTTCCCTGCCTTTCAACTAACCCCCTAACTCATAAAGGTGAACACATTTTAAAATTTTACTGATAACATCCCCCCTTTATTAAAGGGGGGAGTATTGCTTCGGTATTCCTTTATCCACAATTAGACCTAAGCTTATTCCATCGTAAATTCCCTTCGGGGGTTCAGCTTATGCACTTTCGTTCTTTTCAGTCTCTCCCGCAGGGGACTCTGAAAAAAAGATAAATCCTCGCCATAAAAAAAGACAGAGAAGTCGCCTTCCCTGCCTTTCAACTAACCCCCTAACTCATAAAGGT
>JAPUEV010000257.1:0-6457 GCA_027492415.1 Ignavibacteria bacterium | reverse complement strand
TTATTCTAATACTGCGATTTCACCGAAAACTTCTCCACCTTATTCTTTACCGCGGGAATTGTCCTTAAATAATCATATATCGCGCCAAGGTCTTCCTCGGTCATTCCGCCATAAACTGTCCACGGCATTATTGTCTGGTATTCACCCGGCTTATACGGAGTCGTGTATCCCGGCTCAGTGCACTGTTTAAAGCGTTTTATGAACTGTTCCTTTGTCCACAAGCCCAGCCCCGTTTCATTATCAGGGGTTAAGTTAGCTGTCCTTACAACAGTATTACCCGGAAGGTTTATTTCTATACCGCCTGAGAACATTTTTCCCGGTATCGGCTCGCCGTCTTTAGATGGTGTATGGCAGTCTGTACATGACGCGCCATTTACCATATACTCCCCGTACGCTATTGGATTGGTCTTAATATCAGGCTTCTGTGTAAATGCATTCTTTTGCGGAATGGTTTTCATTATCATGCTCATCGGGAATTTAACTTCGTCCTTCGGCACATCATTTTTTATAGAAGGCAGCGACCTTAAATATGCAACAACTGAATATATATCCTCTTTATCCATTTTTCCGTAAACAAGGTAAGGCATTATGGGGAATAAAGCTGAACCGTCTTTGCTGATACCTTCTGTTATTGCCCTTACAAGTTCGCCGTCTGTCCAGTTGCCTACACCGTATGGTGTTATATTCCTTGCATAGAAAGTACCGGGCAAGCCAAGCTCTTCATCAAACTTATCGCCTCCCATTCCTTCTGTGCCGGGCTTAACCGGTCCTGATAGCTTTGAGAAATCACGTGCGGAGTGGCAGTCAACGCATCCTGCTGAGTGATTGAAGATATATTTTCCTCTTTCCAGCCTTGCCGGTGTTACCTCTATTTTTACCTCTTCAACTGCAATTTCCTTCGGGAACTGCTGGTTAAAATACACATACCCTGATATTGCAAGCACTGCCACAACCCCAAGGAATATGAGTAATATTTTTTTTATTTTTTTCATCTTTATAATAATTTTTTAGATTTATAGTTTGTTAGTTTTTTTACTTTGAACTTTTTATTTTTAATATAATGCTTCTCACGTTTGACATTTCACGCTTGCCTTGTAAATCATAAGCTTTGAAAGGTTTCACATTTCACGTTTGACGTTTGACGTTTCACATTTGACGTTTCACTTACTTCACCAGCACCATCTTCTTTGTATCACTGAACCCATTGCCCTCTTTACCCGTAACATCAAGCCTGTAGAAATAAACGCCTGAGGAATAATCAGCGGCATTGAAATTTACTTCATAGCTGCCTGTGCTCATCTTTTCGTTAACCAGTGTCCTTACTTCCCTGCCGGTAATATCAAATATCACAAGCTTTACGCTGCCTTCATTTGGCAGTGAAAACTTTACGTTTGTTGCCGGGTTGAACGGATTGGGGTAGTTCTGTTCTAATCTGTATGATGAAGGTATTTCGCTGCTGCTGCTGCCGGTTGAAGTAAGATCAGGTGTATACTTTACAATGTTGCCTTCATCGCCAAGCAATAATATTTTCCCCTGGCTCAATATATTTATCGATCTTATACCGTTTGCAGTAATGGAATTTTCTTTCTGCCAGCTTAAACCTGCATTATTTGAAATGAATAATTCACCCCTGGAGCTTGCTGCATACACCCTGTTATTATCAGCAAACTTTATATCATTCATAGTATATCCGGTCAATGGGGTTAACACCTGCCAGCTTGTGCCGTGGTTGGTTGATCTCAGCATTGTGCCGGTGTATCCGCATGCTAACAGATCGCCGTTTGAGTTGCTGATAATTTTCTCCAGTGAATTTGAAGAACCTGTTGCAAGTGAATCCCACGAGCTTCCTGCATTTGTGGTTTTCAGTATTAAGCCGTTATACCCGCAAATGTATCCTTCGTTTGCGTTCAAAAATGTAATGCTTCTCAGGTAAACATTGCTGCTGTGGGTAGTAACTGTCCAGTTATCGCCGCCGTTGGTGGTTTTATATATCTTGCCCGGCTCGCCTACTGCATAGCCTGTGCTTTGTGAAGTGAACTGTATAGCCCAGCCGTAAATGTTAGGTGCTATCTGTGTACCCTGCCAGCTATCGCCGCCGTTGGTAGTTCTTATAAAAAATCCGTTATTGTAAATACCATATCCAAACTGGCTGTTCATGAACTTAATGTCATACATATTTGAGCTTGCCAGTGCACCTATATCAGTCCAGCTTTCACCGCCGTTAGTTGTCTTCATGAATTTATTCCCGAATGCTGACATAAAGCCTGTGCCGGCATCTTTAAAAGCGCTGGAGTAAATAGAGTTTGTCACCGGTGCAACTGTAGCTGTCCAGTTAACGCCTGCGTTAGTTGAACGGAAGACCCTTCCGCCATCTGCAACTGCTATAAAGCTGTTGGTAAAATTATTTGTTATTCCTCTAAGTACTGTATAGCCCATATTATTTGCAGTCCAGTTTGCCCCCGCGTTTGTAGTTGTCCATATATATCCCTGCTCGCCTGTAATTGCTCCAAAATCACCAACAAAAGATACATCATACAATCCGCTTGCTGATATTGATATACTCGATGCAAATGATGCGCCCCAGTTTGTTGTTTTTAATATTCTGCCCTGGGTGCCAACAATATATCCTGTGCCAAGTGTATTAAAGTATACCCTGAAGAAGCTTGAAGCTGAGCCTGTTGAAACTGTATCCCAGTTAAGTCCGGCATTTGTTGTCCTTGCAAAGAATCCCTGGTCGCCGGTAATAAAGCCTGTTGTTTTATTGGCAAAGTAAACCGTGTTCAGGTTCCTTGTGTACGGCGTGTTGATAATATGCCAGCTTGAGCCTTCGTTCGTTGTGCGTATTATCTTGCCCTGGTAGCCGACAGCAAAGCCTGTATCATGGCTTAAAAAACTTATCCCCCTTAAGGGAACGCTTACAGGTGTTGGTGTAACTACCCAGTTCAGTCCAAGGTCAAATGTCCTTAAAACCATACCGCTGTCTCCGCAAACAAACACATCGTTTGTCCATGCGTAAGCAGCATCGTAAAGCTGTTTTTTTGTGGGTGTTGATTGTACCTGCCATGTAACGCCAAGATCAGTGGTTTTCATCACTGTTCCGTAATTACCTACAGCAAATCCCTCTGTGTTGCCGTTCATAGTTACCGATGAAAGATTATTACCCTGCGGCTTTGGTGTTACCCATTCCCATGTTTGTGTATACACTGCTGAAGCAGCCAGCAGTAAAATTAAAATAGTTTTGTTTATTATGTTCATTTTTGTAATTATTATTAGTTAGTTAGATTAGTTGTTTTTGTTTCCGTGTTTTTTGCATTATAGACTTTTTTCATCCCCCTTTGATATCAGCATCAGAGGGGGATTCCAAAAGAAATTACCTGGAGGAGTAATTTAAATTCTTTGATTTATTTTCGATAATTTTCAGGCTTGCTGTTTCTTTATAGTTGCTGTAAACCAAATAAAGCTCGCTGGCTACTAAAGTTAAAATTATCGTAAAGATTGCTATTACTGTGATCATTTTGTTTTACTTCTTTCTTTTATTAGATTGATTGTTGTTGTTTAATTTCTTGAAATCAGGCTTTAGGCTGATTGAAACCTGCCTTAGCAGGTTCTTTTTCACTTTTGTTTTTTCAGGTTTCACTTTTGACGTTTCAGGTTTCACGTTTGACGTTTCACGCTTTAATAGATCTTTATCTGCACGTGCGGCTTTTCGGGACTTTCTGTGTACTTTGGCATTGTGAACCTGTAATACTCCGCTTCCTGCTGCATTGCTTCTTTCATCGAATGTCCGTTTTCCGTTACTGCCCACCCCAGACCCATTATTGTGAGCAGTACCAGTACGAAAAAAAGTGATAACAGGTGTTTTAATATTTTATGGTGCATTTTACTTTCCTTTTCAGATACTCATATTTAAGTATCTCTCTTATGAAGCAAAGATATATTTAAAAGTGCGCCCGGGGAAATTGAATTTCTCCATAAATTAAATGGCGGTATTATGACTTTTGGAGTTATTGTTTGCAAAAATCTTTAAAAATCGCTATTTTTAGGCTCTATTGATTTACATTTGAAAGGATAAATTTAAACCGGTTGAAAACCTCCAGTGATGATCTTTTCAGGCTGATAAAATCCCTGAATAAGTCAGAAAAAGGCTATTTTAAGAAGTTTGCCGCCAAAAATGCCGTTGGCAGCAAGCAGAACTATATCTATTTGTTCGATGCAATAGATAGTTTGGAGGAGTATGATGAAGAAAAGCTGAAGAAAAAGCTGAAAGACCCTTCACTATTAAAACAGCTTCCGGTATATAAGGTATACCTGTTTAACCTGGTGCTTAAATCACTGAACCTTTACGGCAGCTTTGATAATTATGCCGTTAAGATACGTGAGCTTTTAGATAACTCAAAAACACTTTCTTCAAAAGCGCTCTACAAAGAAGCCATGAAACAGCTTAAGAAGGCAAGGGAAATTGCGAATAAATTCAGCTCGCTTATTCACCTGCTTGAAATTCTTGTTGCTGAGCGCAACATACTTGCGGTGATGCCTGATAAAAATGTTTTTGAGCTGAGGAAAAAGATATTTGATGAAGAGATGCTTGCCGCTGATAAGCTGAAAAAGCTTTTTGAGTACAGCTGGCTTTCTGACCAGATGGTAATATGTGTTGAACAAAAAGGCGATTTTACCCTTAGCGAAAGCCGCAATGAAATGGAAAAGATCTTTAATTCTGTACTTCTAACAAATTCAGAAAATGCCGA
This sequence comes from Ignavibacteria bacterium, assembly GCA_027492415.1. Taxonomy (GTDB): domain Bacteria; phylum Bacteroidota; class Ignavibacteria; order Tepidaquicellales; family OLB5; genus OLB5. The sequence goes on along the minus strand of JAPUEV010000257.1, from coordinate 1,712 downwards.
AGACCCCAATATGCAGTTCTATTTGCTTCATACACGGCTCTTCTATTTCCTCGGCAAAAATGATCTTGTAATGGTTAAGAAGGTACTGAAGGAAGAAATTGATATGCTTGAATCAAACCGGCATTACATTGATGATAACCCGAACAACTATTCCAGCTGCCTCATAAATTACCTGCTATTTTCGCAGATAACCGGCTCCAGGAAAGATGTGCTTGAAACCATAGTAAAGCTTAATGCCCTTCGAAGGAAGCTGAAGAACAAGGTGCCGCTCTCGCTGCAGCTTAAGATAATGTTCCACGCGGCAAATTCAGAAATGCTTGTTTACAGGAACTCATGTGATATAAGAAGGGGAAGGAATGTTATTAAGCGTGTTGAAGCAGAGCTTCCGCGCTACAGCGCAGAAATTCCGCCGCAGCTTAAAATATCGCTCTTAAGCAACATAGCCTCGTTCCACGTTATTGATGAAAATTACCATGCTGCGCTTAAGATCAATAATAAAGTGCTGGATGAGTCAGGGCTTAATTTCAAAAATGATATTCACCGCTTCGCCAAAATATTCAACCTGGTTATCCATTATGAGCTTGGAAATTATGACCACCTGGAATATATACTTGAATCCACACAGAAGTTCTTCCGCGATAAAGCTGTTTTGTTCAGGTTTGAAAAGATGCTCTTCACTTTATTCAGAAGGCTGCTTGGCACAGGCAAACATAATCACGGCGGGCTTTTTGAAGAGGTGCTCTTTAACCTGAAGAAAATGGATATTGATAATAATACACGCGGCCTGCTTGTGCTGTTTGATTTTATTTCATGGGCAGAATCACACGCAGTAAATAAAAAAATGACAGATATTTTAAGATCAAAACAAAACAATAATCCCGAGTGAAAACCTCAAGCGATGACCTGTTCCGGCTGATAAAAACCCTCAATAAGTCAGAAAAAGGCTATTTTAAGAAATTTGCCGCCAAAAATGCCGTTGGCAGCAAGCAGAACTATATCTATCTGTTTGAAGCGGTTGATGAGCTTAAGGAGTATGACGAAGAGCTTCTGAAAAAAAAGATCAAGGACCCCTCATTGCTTAAACAGCTTCCCGTTTACAAAGTTTACCTTTTCAATATGATCTTAAAGGCGCTTAATCAATACGGCGCGTATGATAATTCGGAATCTCAGCTGAATGAAATGCTTTCCAATATCCGCATACTCGCTTCCAAACACCTGTACCGCGAAGCAAAAAAAATAATAAAAAAAGCTAAGGAGCTGGCATACAAATTCGATAAGCATAAGTTCATCATGGAAATACTGGGTATCGAGCGTCACATATTATTGCTTCTGCCGGTTAAGAATATCACAGAAAAGCGCCAGGCTATTTATAATGAGCAAATGGCGCTGCTTGAAAGCATGAAGGAGTTCTACGAGCTTAACCTGCTGTGTGACAGGATGACAATACTTGTGGATAATGAAGCAGATTTCCGCTCGGGAGAAAATTCCGCGCAGCTGGAGGAAATAATTTCCAATAAGCTCTTAAGCTCACCTGAAAATATCAAAGGCTATTACGCCCGGATGAACTTTTACCATACGCATCTTATTTATAACGGCGCAAAGGGCAACAATGATGATATTCTGAAGCATCTTAAGAACCAGATTGCTCATGATGAGAACAACAGGCAGTTCATCCAAGAAAATCCGCAGAACTACGTTTACGCTCTTATCAA
>JAPUEV010000256.1 GCA_027492415.1 Ignavibacteria bacterium | reverse complement strand
TACAGTGAATTAGATTTTGATTTAACCAGCGGGAGTAACTCAGTTGGTAGAGTCATCCCGTTACACGGGATTGGTCGCAATAGTTCTTTGATTGATAAGTTTGGTAGATTTGATTAGCGGGAGTAACTCAGTTGGTAGAGTCACAGCCTTCCAAGCTGTTGGTCGCGAGTTCGAGTCTCGTCTCCCGCTCAAATATGTATAAGGTTTACGTTTTAAAAAATAAAAGCACAGAGAAATACTACATAGGCCAGACCCAAGATTTAGATAAAAGATTAGAGTGGCATAATTCACCAAGAGCACGATGGACAAAAAGATTTCAACCCTGGGAAATAATTTACACAGAATCATTTGAAACAAGATCAGAAGCTATAATTAGGGAAAGAGTTTTAAAAGCAGCAAAAAACATTAAACAGTTTTTAAATATTTAGAGTCATCCCGCGAAGCGGGATTGGTCGCGAGTTCGAGTCTCGTCTCCCGCTCATAAAAAAATAATAAAAAATACACAATCATGGCAAAAGACGGAAGATTAATAATAGTTTTAGAATGTACTGACTGCAAAAACAGGAATTACAGTACAACAAAGAATAAATCCAAGCATTCAGGCAGAATTGAACACAAGAAATTCTGCAGGCACTGCACAAAAAGGACACTCCACAAAGAAACTAAATAATTGTCACTGAATTAATACGTCAGTGGCTCAATTGGTAGAGCAGCGGTCTCCAAAACCGCAGGTTGGGGGTTCGAGTCCCTCCTGACGTGCAATATTCTCTGAATCAAAGTAATTAAAACGGAGATCTTAAAAGATTGAAAGATAAAATAATAGGCTTCTTCACAGATATAGTAAAAGAAATGAAGAAGGTAACCTGGCCAAAAAGAGAAGAGCTGAAAGAATCAACAATGGTTGTAATAGCTACTTCACTTATATTCGCAATATTTGTTTATGCTGTGGATAAGGTAATTAACGAAGGACTTAAAATAATATTCTAATGGATAAGAGCGAAGTAAAAGCAGAAGCAATTGTTGCTATCCCCGGTAAAAAATGGTATGCTGTAAGAACGATCACCGGTCACGAAAAAAGAGTAAAAAATTATCTTGATACTGAAATTGCAGAGCTTGGTATACAGGAAAAGATATCACAGGTTTTAATACCTGAAGAAAAAGTATTCGAAGTAAAAGGCGGCAAGAAAAAAATAAAGTATAAGAACTTCTTCCCGGGTTACGTTCTGGTTGAAGCAAATCTTGATAAAGAAGTTGTATGGCTTTTAAACCATGCACCTTCCTGCTTAAAAATGGTTGGCGATAAGAACGAAGCTATTGCATTAAGGGAAGATGAAGTAAAGAGGATATTGGGCAGGATAAATGATTCAGATGAAAAAGAAAAGATAGATATGCAGTTTGAAAAAGGCGACCTTATTAAGGTTGTCAACGGTCCGTTCGTTAACTTTAACGGAACAATAAATGAAATTAACCTTGAAAGAATGAAGGTTAAGGTCATGGTAAGTATCTTCGGCAGAAAGACCCCGATAGAGCTTGACTTTACACAGATAGAAAAAGAAAAATAAGCTTCTTATATAAAGAATATTTATTCATCCAGTTCTCCCTGTTTGAATAACTAAAAATATTACGCACTCACAAAAAAACTGATACAATAATATAAAATGGCAAAAAAAGTAGTTGGATTCGTTAAGCTTCAGATCCCTGCCGGCCAGGCAACAATGGCACCGCCTGTAGGACCCGCTTTGGGTCAAAGAGGTGTAAACGGTATGGAGTTCTGCAAGCAATTCAATGCAAGAACATCAAAAGACCAGGGTCTGATAATACCTGTAGTAATTACAGTTTATTCAGATAAGTCTTTTACATTTATCACTAAGACTCCCCCCGCAGCCGTATTACTTATCAAGGCAGCAAAAATTGATAAAGGAAGCGCGCAGTCAAACAGGAATAAAGTCGGCAAGGTATCAAAAAAACAGGTTGAAGAAATTGCAACCCTGAAAATGAAAGATCTGAACGCCAGGACACTTGACTCTGCCGTAAAAGTAATTGCCGGTACTGCAAGAAGCATGGGTATAACAGTAGAAGGATAATAAAGGTATTATAACAATGAAATTCACCAAAAGAAGAAAAGAAATAAACAGTAAAGTAGATCTTAAAAAAGAATACTCAATTACTGAAGCAGTTACCAGGCTTAAAGAGACTTCCAAAACAAAATTCAATGAATCTATTGATATTGCTATGAGGTTAGGCGTTGATCCCAGGCAGGCAGACCAGCTTGTAAGGGGTACAGTTGCCCTCCCTCACGGAACCGGAAAGACAGTAAGGGTACTTGTTATTGCTAAGCCTGATAAACAGGAAGACGCAAGAAAAGCCGGAGCTGATCATGTTGGTTTCGAGGATTATCTCGCTAAGATCAAAGAAGGATGGGCTGATGTTGATGTTATCATAGCCGCGCCTGATACTATGAGTGAGCTTGGAAAGCTTGGCAAGGTTTTAGGACCAAAGGGTTTAATGCCCAATCCGAAAAGCGGAACTGTTACAAATGATATTGCCAAGGCAGTCAGCGAAGTAAAAGCAGGAAGAATTGAATTCCGTGTTGAAAAAGCAGGTATAGTTCATGCATGTATAGGCAAAGCTTCATTTGAGCCGCAACAGCTTGAAGATAATATACATACTTTCATCAACCAGGTTCTTAAAATGAAGCCTGCAACTTCAAAAGGACAGTATGTTAAAAGTGTTACACTTTCTAGCACTATGGGTCCCGGACTTGCTATCAGCAAAAACGAATTAGCACATCATTAATTTTACTAAAAAAAGACTTTCATGAACAAGCAGGATAAAGAACAATCAGTTCTCGAAATAAAAGAAAAATTAGATAAAGCATCAAGCATATACCTGACCGATTTCAGCGGTTTAACTGTTGCTGAAACAAATTTATTAAGGGATGAGCTGTTTGAAGCCGAGGTAGAGTACAAAGTATTCAAAAATACTCTTGTAAAAAAAGCTCTCCAGCAGGGTGAAAGCAAGTTCAGCGCACAAAGCGAAAAGCTTAATGAGCACTTAAAAGGTCCTACTGGTATAATATTCGCTTTTGATGACCCGGTCTCCCCTGCCAAGATCATAAAGAAGTTTTATGATAAAGGCGAGAAACCGAAATTAAAGCTTGCACTGGTTGAAAACATTGCTTACGAAAGCAAACAGTTAAACCAGCTTGCGGCTCTTCAGTCAAAGCCGGAGCTTATTTCTGCAATTATCGGAAGCTTACAGGCACCAATATCTGGTATAGTTGGTTCTATCAACGCTGTTATCAGGGACCTGTCATCTATAATTGAAGAAGTAGCAAAAAAGAACACAAATTAAAAAAATAAAAAAACTCAATAATTAAGGAGATACATTAAAATGTCTGTAGTAGAAGAATTAGTAGAAAAAATAAGCAACCTTACACTTTCAGATGCTGCTGAATTAAAGAAAGCACTGGAAGATAAGTTTGGCGTAACTGCTGCTGCACCAATGGTAATGGCCGGCGCAACAGGCGGAGCTGCACCAACAGCTGCTGCTGAAGAAAAAACTGAGTTCTCAGTTGTACTTCTTGAAGCAGGCGCTTCCAAGATCAACGTAATTAAGGCAGTTAAAAATGCAACCGGTCTTGGTTTAACAGAAGCTAAATCTCTCGTAGAAAGCGCTCCAAAACCTGTTAAAGAAGGTATACCCAAAGCTGATGCTGAAAAACTGAAAGCTGAACTTGAAGCTGCAGGAGCAAAAGTAGAATTAAAATAATTTTTAATTAAATTCTATTCTAATTTATAGGTTCTCACTGAAACCTAAAAACTTCAAAAAATACGTAAATTCATAATTTTTTAGACAAGCCATGTTCTAATGGCTTGTCTATTACCTATTTATATAAACCCCCACCGGGAGGTCAAAAAAAATGCCAATAGACATATCTAAATTCATTTTCAACGGAGAGCGTATCTATCTATCACAGTCAGGGAAACAGCCTGATGCTCCTGATCTGCTTAATGTGCAGTTACAGGCGTTCAAGGAGTTCCTGCAGGAAGATGTTGCCCCCCAGGAAAGAAAAGATACAGGAATGCAGGCTGTTTTCATAAGGAATTTCCCTATAACAGATTCCAGGGAAACTGCACTTCTTGAATTCATAGAATATAATCTCGAAAAACCGCAGTACTCGATCCGTGAGTGCCAGGAACAGGGCTTAACTTATGCTGTATCACTTAAAGCTAAGCTCCGTCTTTCAACCAAGCCTAATAAAGAAGCAAAAGAGTATTCAAATGCTGTTGAGCAGGATGTATATATGGGAAATATCCCGTATATGTCACCTTACGGCAGCTTTGTAATAAACGGCGCTGAAAGAGTAATTGTTTCCCAGCTTCACAGGGCACCGGGTGTTGTATTCAGCGAATCGCTCCATCAGAACGGAACAAAGCTGTTTTCAGCAAGGATCATTCCGATGAAGGGTTCATGGGTTGAGTTCACAACTGATATCAATAACTGTTTATTCGCATATATCGATAGAAGGAAGAAATTCCCTGTTACTACTATTCTAAGGGCTCTTGGCTACTCAACCAACGAAGAAATTCTGGACTTATTCGGCTTGCTGGAAGTTGTTGAGAAAAAAGACCTGAAGAACTTTATGGGCAAACAGCTCAGCGATGATCTTATCGATAAAGAAACCGGTGAATTAATTGCAGAAAAAGCTACAGAAGTAGATGATGAGCTTATCGAGAAGATAAACAAATCAACTATTTCAAAAATTAAATTATTTAAATCGGATAGACCCTATGAAGAATCACTGATAGCCAATACGCTTAATAAGGATGCGGCACAGTCAGAAATTGACGCTCTTGAGCAGATATCAGAGCAGTTAAGACCTGACCAGGATGATGAATCAGCAAAAAATCTTGTTGATAAGCTTTTCTTCAATGAAAAGAAATACGATCTTGGCGAGGTTGGAAGGTACAAGCTTAATTACAAATTACATCTTGAAATACCTTCAGATAAAACAGTTTTAACAAAAGAAGATATTATTTCAATTATAAATTACCTGGTTGATCTTGAAGCAGGTAAAAAAGAAATAGATGATATTGATCACTTAGGCAACAGGCGCGTTCGCTCTATAGGTGAGCAGCTTGCTGCACAGTTTAATGTGGGCCTGGCAAGAATGTCAAGAACCATCCGCGAACGTATGAGCATTCATGATGAAGAGAACATAACACCGGGCAACCTGGTAAGCGCAAGGACAATAACAACAGCACTCGTTTCATTCTTCGGAACTAGTCAGCTTTCCCAGTATATGGATCAGACAAATCCGCTGAGCGAGATGACACATAAGAGAAGAGTAAGTGCATTAGGACCGGGCGGTTTAACCAGGGAAAGAGCGGGCTTTGAAGTACGTGACGTACATTATACTCACTACGGCAGGCTCTGCCCTATCGAAACACCTGAGGGTCCGAACATCGGTCTTATTTCCTCACTTTGCACACATGCAAGGATAAGTGATTTCGGGTTTATTGAAACTCCCTACAGGAAAGTTAAGAACGGAAAAGTACTCAATGAAATTGATTACCTTTCAGCAGAAAAAGAAGATGACTTTATCATTGCGCAGGCTAATGTTGAGCTTGAAGGCAACAAAATGATAGAGAACAAGATCAAAGCAAGATATAAAGGTGACTTCCCTATCGTAAATCCTGAGGAAGTGCATTATATGGATATTGCTCCCAACCAGATCGTAAGTGCAGCAGCAGCATTGATACCATTCCTTGAGCATGATGATGCGAACCGTGCGCTCATGGGATCCAATATGCAGCGCCAGGCAGTTCCGTTATTAAGGCCTGAAGCTCCGTTAATCGGCACAGGGTTCGAAAAGAAAGTTGCAAACGATTCAAGGACACTTATCCTCGCTGAGGCTGATGGTGTTGTTGAACACGTATCTGCTGACAGGATAGTTGTTAAATATGATATAGATAAAAATTCAGACGAAGCGTTACTCAGCTTTGATGATGAAGAAATAAAAGAATATAACCTGATAAAGTTCTTAAGAACCAACCAGGATACATCTATCAACCAGAAGCCTATTGTTAAAGTTGGCCAGCGCGTTAAAAAAGGCGAGTGCCTTGCTGACGGCGCTGCAACAGATAAAGGCGAGCTGGCTCTTGGCAGAAGCGTTTTAGTAGCGTTCATGCCGTGGAGAGGCTACAACTTTGAAGATGCTATAGTAATAAGTGAAAGAATTGTGGCTGAAGATGTTTACACATCAGTCCACATTGAAGAATATAACTTACAGGTAAGGGATACAAAACGCGGCGAAGAAGAGCTGACCCGTGACATTCCTAATGTAAGCGAAGAAGCTACTAAGGATCTTGATGAAGATGGCATTATAAGGATAGGCGCAGAAGTAAAAGAGAACGATATACTTATCGGTAAAGTTACACCTAAGGGTGAAACCGAACCTACACCTGAAGAAAAGCTCTTAAGAGCTATCTTTGGTGATAAGGCAGGCGACGTAAAAGACGCATCACTGAAAGCGCCTCCGGGAATGAAAGGTATTGTAATCAGCAAGAAGCTCTTCACAAGGAAACAGAGAGATACTGAGACCAAAAAGGAAGAGAAGAAAAAGCTTGAAAAGCTTGAGCAGGACAGGTATGATGCTATCAACGAACTGAACCGCAAGCTTGCAGAAAAATTAGGACATCTATTCGATAACAAAGATTCTAATGGTATCCGTGATATTGATGGCAGCATAATCATCAGAGGCGGCACTACTATAAAGAAAGATACATTTATAAAACATCTCGAAAATCCGAATTTCAGGATAGATACTCTTGATGTATCAAATGAATGGACATCATCAAAGAAGGCACAGTCATTATTGCAGAACCTGTACAGGATATTTAAAACAAGGCTAAGCGATATTGAAGAAAGAACCAAGAGGAACCGCAACAAGATAATATTAGGCGATGAGCTCCCAACCGGAGTTGTAAAGATGGCTAAGGTTTACATTGCAAAGAAGAAGAAGCTTTCAGTTGGCGATAAAATGGCAGGACGTCACGGTAACAAAGGTGTTGTTGCTAAAATTGTACCAAGGCAGGATATGCCGTTCTTACCGGATGGCACTCCGGTGGATATAGTTCTTAATCCGCTTGGCGTACCTTCACGTATGAACCTGGGACAGCTTTATGAAACAGCTTTAGGCTGGGCAGCTAAATTACTTGGCTGCACTTTTGCTACCCCGGTATTTGACGGAGCATCATTTGAAGATATCACTGATATTCTTGTTCAGTCTGGCTTGCCAAGCAACTCCAGAAGCGTGCTTTATGACGGACAGACCGGTGATAAATTTGACCAGCAGGTAACTGTAGGCTACATCTACATGATGAAGCTGTCACATTTATCTGATGATAAGATACATGCCAGGTCAATTGGACCCTACTCACTTATCACACAGCAGCCACTTGGCGGTAAAGCCCAGTTCGGCGGACAGAGGTTTGGAGAGATGGAAGTGTGGGCGCTTGAAGGTTATGGCGCAGCTTACACACTCCAGGAAATCCTCACTGTTAAGAGTGATGACGTTACAGGAAGATCCAAGACATATGAAACACTTATTAAAGGTGAAAACACTCCTGAACCGCAGGTTCCGGAATCATTCAATGTATTGGTAAAAGAACTCCAGGGCCTGTGCCTTGATATTTCATTAGAATAATTAAAATCATAAAAACATATGTTTTTTAAAAGAGATCAGAAAAAAGTAAAGAAACTCTTCACCAAGATTGGGATAAACCTGGCATCGACAGATTCGATCATCAGGAACTCACACGGTGAAGTGCTTAAGCCTGAAACAATAAACTACAGAACATTTAAGCCTGATAAAGACGGTCTTTTCTGTGAGAAAATTTTCGGTCCGGTTAAGGACTGGGAATGCCACTGCGGAAAATACAAAGGTATACGTTACCACGGTATCGTCTGCGACAGGTGCGGTGTGGAAGTTAACTTAAAGAGCTTAAGGCGCGAAAGAATGGGACATATCTCACTCTCCGTTCCTGTAGTTCATATTTGGTACTTCCGTTCAACACCAAGCAAGATCAGCTATCTTTTAGGGCTGACAAATAAAGAGCTTGAAAGAATTATATATTATGAGAACTATGTAATTGTTAACCCGGGTCCTACACAGTATACTAAGAATGACCTGTTAACAGAAGATGAATATTTAAACGCGATGAACAATCTGCCTGATGAACAGGAAGAGCTTGATGATTTTGATCCGGCTAAATTCGTTTGTAAGAACGGCGCAGAAGCTGTAAAAGAGCTTTTGAAAAGAGTTGATGTTGATGAGGATGTTACAAGATTAAGGATTCAGCTTTATGAAGAAACATCAGTTCAGAAGAAACAGGACCTGATTAAAAGATTAAGGGTTTTAAAGTCATTCCAGAAAAAAGAAGGAAGAAGACAGAACAAACCTGAGTGGATGATACTGGATGTAGTACCGGTCATTCCGCCTGAGCTTAGACCTCTTGTGCCTCTTGAAGGCGGAAGGTTCGCAACCTCAGATCTTAACGATCTTTACAGAAGGGTTATTATCAGAAATAACCGTCTGAAAAGATTAATTGATATCAAGGCTCCGGAAGTTATTTTAAGAAACGAAAAAAGAATGCTTCAGGAAGCTGTTGATGCGCTTCTTGATAACTCAAGACGTGCAACTGCGGTTAAATCCGAAAACAGGCCGCTGAAATCCCTCTCTGATATCTTAAAAGGTAAACAGGGACGTTTCAGGCAGAACCT
>JAPUEV010000255.1 GCA_027492415.1 Ignavibacteria bacterium | reverse complement strand
AAAGTTGTGCCGTCAGATGTGATAATATCACTGCCTGACTGGTTCTTAAGCTCAGAGTGTACTTCAGGGGTAATTACCTGTGATGGGTCACCTTTTAATATGATATTACCATTAGTATAGTTTTTATGAATGATAGGCTTAACATCTTTACCTGAGCAGTCCGGTGATGTATCCATATGCGAGCAAAAACAAATTACAGGTACTTTTTTATATGAATTGCTTTCAATTGTACCGAATACATATCCATATTCATCCATATGGGCATCACCGATGCCCATATGGAGTAATTCTTCCACTAATATTTTACCAAGATCTTTTTGTTTTTCAGTCGAAGGATAGGTTTCAGAAACCGGGTCTGACTGGGTATCCACCTGTACGTACTTTATGAATCTTTCAACACATGTATGATCGATCTTTAATGACATATTATATTAAATTTATTTTACCAGGATCATTGACCTTGTTTGAGTAAAATCACCTGCCCTTAATTTATAGAAATATACACCGCTTGAAAGCGAGCCTGCATTGAACCTGATATTATGGTTACCGGCGGGATAACTGCCTGTTGCAAGTGTTTTAACAAGCGTGCCTATTGATGTATAAACTTCCAATGTTACTTCAGAAGCCTTTGGCAGGCTGAATGAAATTACCGTTGATGGATTGAACGGGTTTGGATAGTTCTGGTTCAGCTTGAATTCTACCGGAGAATTATTTGTTATTTCTCCTGCTGAGAGCAGCTCATCAATTTCTGATGTATAAATATCAGTATTAAATCCGCCTGCTCTTTCATCAGTCCATACAGGTACAAGCTTTATACCGCGGTAATCCATATCAATATAATCACCAAACCTTACATTAGAGCCCGGGATAGCAGTCGGCGAGGGTTCCGTGCTGAGCAGCTCATTATTGAATGTCAATCCGCCATCATAAGAACGTGCAATGTATGCTTCAATGATAGTATTATCGCCTGTGTTCCTTGTATCCATAAATAAGATACCAATATTACCGGCATCGTTAACGGCAATAGTAGGCCAGTATTGCAGCTTACCGTTTCCTAAAGGATCATTATTAACTCTAAGCGGCGCTGACCAGTTAATTCCCCCGTTTGTACTTTTTGTGAGGAAAATATCACAGTCACCATTTCGGTTATCTGCAAATGCAACATAGATCCACCCGCTTCTGGGCCCGTTGCCGTTATCAGTGGCAATTGTGGGGAATGTATTAACATCATTTGGCAAACCGGTTGGGAATTCACCTGTAGCGATGATCTGGTCTGTACCAAATGAGGTTCCCCCGTTAGTAGAACGGTCAAAGGTAATATCAGCATTAGTGCTGAAGCCCAGCCAAACAACATTAACCTGTCCATTTTTGCTTATACATATATCAGAGCCCTGTACACCGCCGGTAGCATCGCTGACGCTGACTGGTGTTTGCCAGTTTGCTACTGAATTTGTCGATCTGGTGAGCTTAATACCGCCAAGCGAAAAGCTTGTCCAGCTGATATATAGGCTGTTAATAAAAGCGCTTGTATTGCTGAGATCTGTGGTTATCCATTCTTTATCTTCTGTTCCTGTTTGCGAGCAGATAAAAGCCTGGGGAAAGGTAACTCCGCCATTTGTAGATTTATAAACTGCCAGGGTTAAGTTAGCGCCTGATACACCTTCGATTGCGATAACAGCAATATAAAAATTGCCTGCTGTATCCACAGTAACAACGGGGTCGCTGTTCCTTGTAAGTCCCCCGGGAAGTAAAGTTGAATCAAGTATTTTGGAAACTGACCAGGTTAAGCCGCCATTGGATGAATAGCTGTAGCCAACACGCCTGTTTGCATTGGGATCTATGCCGTAGCGGAAATCTCTCCATGCTGCTACAACACGGTTTGTATCTTTCCTGCTGATCTTCACAGATGGTTCGTTCTGCGGAGCGGAATTCTGTGAAATGTTGATATTGAAAAAATCCAGGGGTGATGGCATTGTATTTATTGGACCCGGATCTTTAAAAACATCCCCTTTAATATCCAAAGCCAGGGGATATTTTAATCTTTCCTGGGGAATTGACTGCGAATTGGAAACGGATAAAAAAACAAGCAACTGAAGAGTTACGAGGGCTAAGAGTGTAAGTTTTTTCATTTGTGATTTTATTTATTGAATGATATCTGAATTATACCTGTATTTTTCAATTACTTCTTCATCTGTGGAAGAATCAATGATCTCTCCGCAGTTCTGGCACTGGAACACCACTTCAACCGGCTTGGCGCTGTATCCCATAGAAAGCCAGAAGTAACCTTTTTTATTGTATTTTGTTTTTGGAACGATCATAGGGTCGCTGAGCGTAAAGCCGCATTTGCATTTCTTTTGTGAATTCATACTACAAATATAAAGTTTATAAAAAGTTTGAACAAGGGCAATTATATGATTACAGGATAAAAAGCCACCATATAAACGCGTACAGCGGAAGCAATATTGGCAGTGAATATTTATACATATATTCAAAAAACGAAGGAGTTTCTACGTTCTGGTTATCGGCAATTGATTTCACCATGAAATTGGGACCGTTGCCAATATAGGTCATAGCTCCGAAGAATACCGCAGAAATAGATATTGCCACAACATGCTTTTCATGTGAGGCGATAAACTGCAGTACGTTCTGTGCGCTGTTGATATCAAGGCCATAAATACCCATAGCAGCAGTTAAAAAGGTAAGGTAAGTTGGAGCATTATCAAGGAAACCTGATAAGCCGCCGGTGAACCAGTAATATTGAGTTGGTGACGTAATACCAAGATCAGTAGAATGCAGCCTTAATAGCTCAAGCGCCGGTGTCATAGTTACAAATATACCTATGAAGAGCCATGCTACCTCTTTGATAGGATGAAAGTTGAAATGATTCTGTTTGTGAATTTCCTTTTTGGTAAATTTATATGAGAGGAATGCAGTTAGCAGCATTATCCCCTCTCTTAAAAATAAGGGCTCAGTTATAAATACTGATGCTATAATGACCGCAAGGAAAATGAAGTTGTGGTATCCTTTTACGGTTAGTTTTTCCTTTGCCTTTTTTTCCCGCTCTTCAATTTCCGGGGGGGCTTTTTTGAAATTGATATAATCAGCAATGTAGAAAATTACAAGCAGTATTACCAGCGCAGTAAGCCATTTAAAGAATACCTTATCCATTATCCAGAAGAACGGCACCCCTTTTAAGAAACCAAGGAATAATGGCGGGTCGCCTATTGGAGTTAATGCGCCTCCAACGTTAGATACAATGAATATAAAAAATACTATATGAAAATTTGTGATGCGGAGCTTATTTGATTTTATAAAAGGCCGGATCAGCAGCATTGATGCTCCTGTTGTACCTATAATATTTGCAAGCACACCGCCTAAAGCAAGTATGAATGTATTTCTGAGTGGTGTACCGAGTCCTTTTATTTCAATATAGATACCGCCGGAGACAATGTATAATGCAGTAAGCAGTGATATGAACATCACATATTCTTCAACTGAATGAAGAAGGTCCCAGCCTTTTGTTATAAGCAGGTAATAAACTGCTGTAACAAAGCCAAGACCCAGTGATACAAAATGATAATTTTCGTGCCAGAATTTTGGCGCAATAAAGGGCATAACTGCGATGGAAAGCAATAAAAAAATAAAGGGCAGAACGCTTACTATATTAGGCTCCATAAATTATTTTAATTTAATAAAATAATTACTGTGTCTTGATAAGATTATTTCTTGCGTTCTGGATATTTTCAATAAGCTTTTTAACTGATGTTTCTGATTTGCTTAAAAATGTATTTGGATAAACACCGATCCATATTATAAATATTATCAGGAGCGATGAAGCGAATATTTCCCTGAAATTAAGATCAGGTATAAGCTTGTTTTCTTCTTTTGTGATAGGTCCAAGCATAACTCTCTGGTACATCCACAGGATATATACTGCGCTTAAAACAACACCGGTAGTTGCAACAATAACATATGTATGGTTATGCAGCAATGGTGAGTTAAATGAGCCTATAAGTATCATGAACTCGCCTACAAAACCATTAAGTCCGGGTAAACCTATAGATGATAAGCATACAACAAGGAATAACGTTCCGTATATCGGTATGGTTTTCTATTTCGCGGGTATGGCGTCTTTCATAAAGAAATCCTACAAACATAAACAGCGCGCCGGTGGATAAACCATGGTTAACCATCTGTATGATGCTGCCCTGTATTGATTCAACTGTCATAGCGGCAATACCAAGCAGGATAAATCCCATATGGCTTACAGATGAATATGCTACAAGCTTTTTGATATCTTTCTGTGCAATGCATACAAGCGCCCCATATACAATTCCAACTACCCCAAGAATTGCAAGCAGCCACGCGTATTTTAAGAACATTATCGGGAACAGCTCCATAGAAAACCTCAGCAATCCGTAGGTACCCATTTTAAGAAGAACGGCTGCAAGTATTATACTGCCCGCAGTCGGAGCTTCTGTGTGAGCGTCAGGAAGCCAGGTGTGGAACGGAAACATTGGTATTTTGATAACAAAGCTGATAGCAAAGAATACAAACAGCCATACCTGCACAAACTCAGGGATATATGGTGAAGCGCGTTTGAGCTCAAGGTAATCAGTGGTAAACTTGCCAAGGTTTGGTGTAACATACTGCGATACCCAAATAATTGCAACAAGCATCAATAAGCTGCCGAACATTGTGTAAAGGAAAAACTTGATATTGGCATAATATTTATTTTTGCCGCCCCAAAAGCCGATTATGAAATACATCGGGATAAGGATCAGCTCCCAGAAAACATAGAATAATATCAGGTCAAGTGAAAGGAATACACCAAAGAGCGCACCCATCAGAAGCAGTAACAGGAAGTAAAATTCCTTTACCCGTGTATTAACCGAATTCCACACACCGAGTATTGTTACAGGAAAAATGAACGCCGTAAGCATTACCATCAGGATAGAAATACCATCAACGCCTACCTGGTAAAAAATATTAAAATCCTTTACCCACTGCATTTTTTCAATGAACTGGTAATCAGGGTTAGCAGGGTTGAACATTGAAAACAGATAAAGTGATAAGCCGAAAATAGCGCTCGATACCGTCAATGCGTATATCTTTACAAATTTATCATTGTTCCTGATAAACAGAATGGGAATTGCTAAAATAATTGGCGCAAATATCAGAATAGAAAGTATATTGTTCACCTGGTTAGAAAATTAAAATTATTATATGTTCAGTTGTAAATTTTTGAAGCTCTATTATTGAATCTTAATTCCTTTTGTTTAATTCTTATGGTTCAGATTGAAAAGCTTAAGCCTTTCTTCAAGCTCAGGCAGCTGGTTATCGTGCACTAAAGATACACATGCCCTGATGCCTTCTTTTCTTAAGCTGCCGGTGTTGCTGAGCGATATTGCGCTGATGCCGTAATAAAGCAGCTGTTCTATCAGGTCCTCGCCGGAAAAGCTGTCATAAGCAACCGTGAAATAAAATCCGTCGGCAATTGCTTCGCCGTCATCATGGTCGTAGACTATCCTGAAGCCGTTTGAAAGGAATATCTTCTTCATTTTCTTAGCGCGCTCGCCGTAAACCCTTACTTCTTTTACAAAATCAAGGTCACCGTCATTAACCGCTTTTATTAATGCTGCAAAAGCGTATTGTGTTGAGTGTGTTACACCTGCGCTTACTGCGTAAGCAGAGCCGTATATCATAGTGTGTCCAAAATTTGAGCTGCCAAAGAACCTTAAAAGATCAGGGTAATCACGTTTGAAAAGGCTGTCAGAAATTATTATACATCCTATCCTCTGCCCTGCATATGAAAATATCTTTGAGCCTGATACCAGTATCATGTAATTATCGCAATACTTTGCTACTGTTGGCTGGTGCGGCTCTTTGCCGGGCTTTGAGTAATCCTTGCGGAAATCCATGTTAAAATATGCAAGGTCTTCAATTGGAATAACGTTATATTTTGTGCAAAGCTCGCCAATTATTTTAAGCTCTTTTGCTGTGAAGCATATCCATGAAGGGTTGTTAGGATTTGAATACAGCAGGCATGAAATATTGCCGGCTTTTAATTTTTCTTCAAGCACTTCGCGAAGCTTTTCTCCGCGGAACTTGTAAACATCAATATTGGTCTGGTTTATTCCAAGCACTTTAAGCTGCATTTTATGCACCGGGAAGCCGGGGTCAAGGAATAACACCGTATCTTTGGTTTTATCAGCGCGGGCAAGTGTTAAAAATGTGATGAAGCTTCCGCTGGTTGAGCCTGTACACGGTATACAGCATTTTTCCTGGACATCAACATCAAGGAACAGCTTTACAAACCTTGATATTTCCCTTTTTAATTCAGGGGTTCCCTCAATTTCAGGGTATGCGCTTGCAACGCCTTTTCTTAACGCCTCAATTTCAGCGTTAATGCCTATTTCGGATGCAGGAAGTCCGGGGACACCCATTTCCATCCTTATGAATTTTTTGCCGCTTGCTTTTTCTATTGCGTTAATTAGGGACCTAACTTCTCTGATTGATGCCCTGCCTACTGAAGGCAGCTTTGATTCTTCGATCTTCTGTTTAACTATATTAAAGTCTATAGGAGTATTAATCCGTATATCTGACGAAGTTTGTAACAGAGTATTTTCGAGTACGTCTTTCAATTTGATTGTATTAAAGACAAGTTTTATTTATTATTTGGGTACATATTTATTAACAAACTTACTCAAAAATTGGGTTTTATTCAATAAATAAAGAAATGACAATAAAAAAGACGCCTTTAATAAGCGTCTTTAAGTACAAAATTAAAGAATCATGTTAATCAAGGAAATCATGGTCAGTCCTGCGGCACTGTTACATTGTACCAGAATTTCTTCTTTCGGTCAAGCACTTCATCAATATGTATATGCTTAACTTCAGTGTATGCCTTAAGTCCCTCAATACCAAGCTCTCTGCCAACACCGCTTTGTTTGTATCCGCCAAAAGGAGCTTTATCGTTCAGTATATGCCATTCATTCACCCAGACAGTACCTGCTCTGAGCTTCTTAGCAACATTCAGTGCGCGTTCATTATCACGTGACCATACACCTCCGGCAAGTCCAAAGTTAGATGCATTTGCAATCCGTATTGCATCGTTTTCATTTTCAGCTTTTATTACTGCAAGTACCGGACCGAATATTTCTTCCTGGGCAATTCTCATATCATTATTAACATCAGCAAATAATGTTGGCTCAACATAACATCCGTTCTCAAATCCTTTTGGCACTCCCCCGCCATAGACGAGCTTTGCGCCTTCCTTTTTTCCTATTTCAATATATTCCAAAACGCGCTTCTGCTGTTTTTCGCTTACCATTGGACCGATATCAGTATCTTTTTCCATTGGGTCACCAATTTTCATTTTGGCAAGCTTGGCTTTTAATCTTTCTACAACTTCATCGTAATTCTTATTTGTTAATATTAAACGTGAACCGGCAACACAGCACTGCCCGTTATGGAAATAACCTGCATAAGCTGAACCATCTATTGCAAGATCAAGATCAGCGTCATCCAGAATAATGCTTGCTGATTTTCCGCCAAGCTCCAGTGTAACGCTTTTCATTGTTGCAGAAGCAAGTGACATTACTTTTCTGCCAATTTCAGTTGAGCCTGTGAATGCAACTTTATCAACCATCGGGTTTGTAACCATTTCTTCGCCAACTTCTGCATCACCTGTGATAATATTTACAACACCTTTGGGCAGATCAGTTGAATCTATAATTTTTGCAAGCTCAAGCGCACTTACGGATGTTTCAGGCGCAGGCTTAAGGACAATTGTGCAACCTGCAGCAAGTGCCGGACCAATTTTCCACATTGCCATCTGTAACGGGAAGTTCCATGGTATTATTGCAGATACAACGCCAACAGGCTCGCGTACCAATAGATTTTTGCTAACTCCTACTTTTGAAATATCGAGTGTTTCATTAAGATCGGTTAATGCAAGCTTTGCGAATGTACTTGCAGCACGGTAAGTTAAGAACATATCATCTTTTGACTTCTTGTATGTTGAGCCGGATTCTTTTATTTCAAGCTCCTGCAGCATGTTTGAGTTCTCTTTGATCTTATCTGCTATCTGTTTGATAATCGAGCTGCGTTCTTCTTTTGATTTGCCTGTCCATTCACCGCTATCGAAGGCATTCCTTGCTGCTTTTATTGCAAGCTTGGTATCTTCAACAGTTGCTTTGGCAAGCTTTGCGAAAACACTTTTATCAAATGGATTCACAGCATCCATCGTTCCTTTATCAGAGGCATCCCTGAATTCACCGTTAATATAAATTTTGTATTCGAGCATTAAGTTATATTTATTAAATTTTAAAAATAATGTATGTTATTGTTAGATAATATGCGCTTCGACTCCGCTCAGCGCGACAAAAATTTGATATATTATTACATTGCATTTCGACTCCTATGCCTTTGGCAGACGTAACGCTCAGTGCGACAATGATTAAGATATTTTTAAACCATGTCGTCCTGAGCGGAGTCGAAGGACTATTACTATTTGTTTAAATGCGAAGATTTATTTTTACACTTTGCCAATTCATGAATCAGATCAAAATCATTGTTTATCAAAGCTTCTTTTTTCTTCCTGCTCCACCCTTTTATTTGTTTTTCTGCAGAAATTGCTTCCAGAACATTGCTGAATTCAGAAGTAAAGACTAATTTAACAGGTCTGCGGCTGAAAGTATATGAATCTATCGATATCCCTTCATTATGTTCCCAAACTCTTTTTTCCGGGTTATTGGTAATGCCGGTATAGTAACTATCATCTTTGCATTTAACTATGTAGACGAAATATGATTTCATATATAATTTACTGCGCTTCGACTTCGCTCTGCGCGACAATGATTTGCCCCTATTGCCTATTGCAGGCGTAGCGTTTAGAGCGACAAAATTATTTTATTGAATCTTTGTTTTCAGCACTTCGACTTCCGTGTCATTGGCAGGCTTAGCGCTCAGTGC